>JAYSQG010000538.1:0-18136 GCA_043721685.1 Saprospiraceae bacterium
TGGCGAAGCAACAGCAACCGTGACGAAACCTTTGATGGTTTTAGCCACTTTACCACGTGTTTTGACGCAAAAAGAATACTTGAAATTGCCTGTTGATGTTTTTGTAAACGATGCAAAAATTAAAAATGCGACGATTTCGGTAACAGAATCAACGGGTTTGGTGCAAATTGTTGGTTCAAAATCGAAAAATGTTTCTTTCGATAAACCAACGGACAAAATGGTGGATTTTGACCTACAAGTGCTTGAAAAAGTAGGCGTGGCGAAATTCAAAATTGTCGCAGAAGGCGGTGGTGAACGCTCAACTTCTGAAATAGAAATTGATGTTCGTAATCCAAATCCTGTTGTCACCAATATCCAACAAAACGTGGTGCAAGCGGGTCAAAGCATTCAAATGCCTTATAATGGTATCGGAACTTTGGGTACAAATGCCGCAACTTTGGAGGTTTCGACGATTCCGCCAATAGATTTAGCTGCTCGTTTGGCGTTTCTGTTGCAATATCCTTATGGCTGCGTGGAACAGACGACAAGTGCCGCGTTCCCGCAATTATATGTGGATAAATTGATGGATATTGATGATGCAAAGCAAAAAATCGCTTCTGCAAATATCCGTGCAGCGATTGACCGTTTGCGTATGTTCCAAACCGCAGACGGTGGTTTTGGCTATTGGCAAGGCGAGGATTTTGCAGATTCATGGGCGACAAATTACGTCGGACACTTTTTGTTAGAAGCCAAAGCTGCAGGTTATGCCTTGCCACCCAATATGATTGAACGTTGGATAAAAGCGCAACAATTGGTTGCAAAACGTTGGTCAGCAACGCCTACACCTACGCCAAATGCCCAAAATACTGAGGGGGGCGGTTGGAACGAAGACAGCCGTGATTTGACCCAAGCTTATCGCCTTTACACGTTGGCAGTCGCTCGTTCGCCCGAATCGGCTTCGATGAATGCATTGCGGGAAAAGAAAAACCTTTCCTTACAAGCAAAATGGCGTTTGGCAGCCGCTTATGCAACGGCTGGCAAGCCCGAAGTTGCGAAACAGATGATTGCAAATTTAGGAACATCGTTCAATAAATATCGTGAATTGGGCAACACGTATGGCTCTGAATTGCGTGACCAAGCGATGGTTTTAGAGACTTTAGTTTTAACACAAAACCAAAATCAAGCGATTCAAGTGGCGCGTGATGTCGCTCAAAAACTAAGTTCAGGCGATTGGTACGGCACACAATCCGTTGCTTATGGATTGTTGGCAATGTCAAAATTTGCTATGGGTAGTGGTGCAAGTAATTCATTTTCATTTAGTTATGATGTCAATGGCAAAACGGGTAATTTCAAAACGGACAAATCTATTGCCTTCATTGACTTACCTCCAAATGGCTCAAATAAATTGACGATACGCAACACGTCTAAAACGCAGCTTTTTGTACGCCTTATACTGAGGGGGCAACAATCAGTTGGTTCAACACAACCTGTGGCAGCTTCAAATCTGAATATGAATGTCCAGTATCGGAACTTAAAAGGTGAGGCTATTAGCCCACAAAGCATCAAACAAGGCACTGATTTTATTGCTGAAATAACCGTCGGAAACCCAGGCAGTTTGGGCAAAGCGTATAAAGAAATGGCTTTGTCACAAGTTTTTCCATCGGGTTGGGAAATCCTCAATCCACGTATGGATAGGGTACAAGGCTGGACAAATACAAGCGTTCCACGTTATCAAGACATCAGAGACGACCGTGTGAACACGTTTTTTGACCTCGCAGTTGGCAAAACGCATACGTATCGGATTCAACTCAATGCCGCTTATGCAGGCCGTTTTTGGCTGCCGACGCAGATGTGCGAAGCGATGTATGACAACTCGATTTCGGCAAAACAAACGGGCATGTGGGTTGATGTAGTTGCGGGGGAGAAGCGGGCGATGTGATGAATGCCCCGCAGTAAAAAACGGCTAACATCTATGACGATAGCCGTTTTTAATTTCCCAAAAAGAGTGTATTTTTGTAATAAAATTGAAAACTTAAAAGGAAATAGAAAAACAAACCGACTATGGCAAGAGATAAATACCATTATCACGTAAAAGAAGCCTTGATAAAGGATGGTTGGACAATTACCGATGACCCATATTATATCATCACACCAGGTCTCAACTATCCTGTTGATTTAGGTGCAGAGAAAATAATTGGCGCAATAAAAGGGAATAAAAAGATAGCCGTTGAAATCAAAAGTTTTCTCGCAGAAAGTTTGCCCAATGAATTTCATACGGCATTAGGACAGTATCTTGATTATGAAACAGGGATAGAAGACCAAGAACCCGATAGAGAAATATTTTTGGCAATACCTGTTAAAATTTGGCAGAAAATTCAAAAAATTCCCTTATTGTTGAAAAATTTGAACAAATACACGGTTGATTTGCTTATTTATGACATAGAAACAAAAACAGTTGTAGAATGGATAAAAAAATAGAAAATTATCAAAACATTATCACAAAGATATTGAAAGACTATGCGGACTCATTTAATCAATCACCAAAAAGCATAGAAGCTAAATTGGTCTTTGATTTTGAACGACAATCTTTTCAAGTCTTGAATATAGGCTGGCGCAATGGCGAGTATTATTTTTATGTCGTTTTTCATTTAGAAATTAAAAATGGCAAAGTTTGGGTAAATGAAAACCGTACAGATGTTTTAATTGCTCAAATGCTTGTTGAACAGGGCATTCCGAAAAGCGACATCGTTTTAGGGTTACAGTCGCCTGAAACAAGGGTTTTAAGTGGTTATGCTGTGGCATGATTAATTGAAACCCCACAGTAAAAAACGGCTATCGAACATTCTCGATAGCCGTTTTGTCTTTTATCCTTCCGCATCATAAACAATGACTTTTGACCACAAATGCTTGCATTTTGCGATAAAAGCATGATGAATCGGGTGGACTTGATACACTTCTTCCGCTTCCAAATCATCGAAAACGAGTAGCCATGAAACAGAATAGGAACGCTCAATAACGTCTCGATTTGTTGCCGCCGGAAAGCCAATATGCACCATTTTGATGCCTTCAATGACTTTTAAAGTTTCTAAACCAGCGACTAATTCGGCTTTGTCGCTTTCACTGTTTGGATTGTTTAACCAAAAATAAACGTGATGAATGAACATGATTTTTTGTAATGGTGAATGGTGAATGGAAAATGGTGAATGAGCTAACGTGTTGATTATCAAATTGTTGGCTCTTAATTACAGTTAATTGATGTCTCAAAAGTAAGCTAAGTTATTGAATCATAACTATTTTTTGAGACACGAATTTCACAAATGACACGAATTATAATAAAATTGATTCGTGTCATTTGTGAAATTGGTGTCCACCAACTTTTTACAAAATTCACCATTCACCATTCACCATTCACCATTACATTACCTACTTTTGCCGCATGAAAATAGCGATTATCAATTACGATGCAGGCAATATTCGTTCTGTCATTTTTGCCCTTGAACGGTTGGGCGTTCACCCTATTTTGACTTCTGATATCGAGACCATTCAAACAGCCGATAAAGTCATTTTTCCGGGACAAGGTGAAGCGAGTTCTGCGATGCGAAGCCTGCGTGAACGGGGTTTGGACACCGTTATTCCGACTTTAAAACAGCCTTTTTTGGGCGTTTGTGTCGGGATGCAATTGTTATGCGAACATTCAGAGGAAAATGACACGCCTTGTTTGGGTGTAATTCCTCAACGTGTCATTCGTTTTCCGAATGTTGATGGTTTGAAAGTACCACACGTCGGTTGGAATACGATTTCATGTGCGCATACTGAGGGGGGGATTTTGTCACCTAATTTTGACGATGATTATTTCTATTTTGTCCACAGCTACTACGTCGAAAAAGGGATTTATACAACGGCTACGTGTGATTATGGTGTGCCTTTCGCGGCGTGTTTGCGGAAAGATAATTTTCATGCAGCGCAATTTCACCCTGAAAAATCGAGCACGGCAGGCGAACAATTATTGAAGAATTTTTTAGAGTTGACTGATTAGCCACCAAATTTTATTTAAAAATTAATATTTTGTTAAGAATAAAATTCTAAAAATAATAAAGTAAATAATATTTATTAAGAATAAAATTTGGTTTTAAAATATAGAACTCATTTATGCACATTATTCCAGCAATAGACATCATTGACGGCAAATGCGTGAGGCTTACGCAAGGCGATTATGCCCAAAAAAAAGTATATAACGAAGACCCTCTTGAAGTGGCTCAAGCATTTGAAGATGCAGGTTTGATGCGGTTGCATCTCGTTGATTTAGACGGTGCGAAAGCAGGTCAGATTGTCAATCATCGTGTTTTAGAACGCTTGGCAACGAAGACTAAGCTGCATATTGACTTTGGTGGTGGCTTGAAATCAGATTCCGATTTAAAAATGGCGTTTGAATGTGGCGCACAACAAATTACAGGTGGTACGGTGGCTGTAAAGAATCGAGACATATTTTTGAATTGGTTGCAAACACATGGCTCTGAAAAAATTATTTTGGGTGCAGATGTCAAAAATGAAAAAATTGCCGTTGGTGGTTGGCTCGAAACCAGTGATTTGTGGTTGAAAGATTTTCTTCGTGATTTTACGGAACAAGGGATTCAATACTGCATTTGTACGGATATTTCAAAGGATGGTTTACTGATGGGTGCATCTAATGAATTGTATGCCAATGTTTTACAAGATTTTCCTGAATTGAAATTGATTGCTTCGGGCGGCGTTTCAAATATGGATGATTTGTACAAACTCCGTGAAATTGGTTGCTTTGGGGCAATAGTCGGCAAAGCAATTTATGAAGGACGCGTGACGGTGAAGGAATTGGAGAGGTTTAATAGTTAGTGGATAGTTGTTAATGCCTTTTCACTGGTTTAGTCGGTAAAAATACTGAGGGGGTCGAAAATCACTTTTTTTTTGAGATGAAAAGGCTCATGGTGTTGTTCTTGCTTTATTATTTTACAAAAACAAAAAAAATGAAACGGAGAATTATTACGCCACGCTTCGATTGGCAAGCAAAAGTTGAAAATTTGGGCTTCGGTTATCATACCATGGACGGTACATATTGGGACGAAAGTGCCTACTATGAGTTTTCAATATCCGAAATTAATACCATCGAAAAAGCGACGGGTGAATTGTGGGAAATGTGCCTTGAAGCAGTCGAATACGTCACGTCTAAGAAAAAATATGACCTTTTTCATATTCCAAAATGGGTTGTGCCTCATATTGAACAGACTTGGAACGATGATGCACCTTCTATTTATGGGCGTTTTGATTTTAGTTTCAAGGATGGTGTGCCTAAAATGTTGGAATTTAATGCAGATACACCGACTTCGTTGTTTGAAACGGGCGTTGTGCAGTGGGAATGGTTGCAAGAGTTATTCCCATATTATGACCAATTTAACTCTGTTCATGAAAAATTGATAGCATATTGGCAGTATGTAAAGCCTTATTTGCATGAAGGCGTTGTGCATTTTTCAGTTGTCAAAGAGTCGCTTGAAGATTTGACAACTGTGGAATACCTGCGTGATACAGCGATTCAAGCGGGGTTGAAAACCAAATTGATTTATATGGACGATATTGGGTGGGATGAGAAAATGTTCACTTTCAAGGATTTACAAGGGCATAATATGCGTAATATTTTCAAACTCTATCCCTGGGAATGGTTGATTTTTGATGAATTTGGGCAACTCATTGTTCAAGACAAAAACAAAGCGCATTGGATGGAACCGTCTTGGAAAATGATTTTGAGCAATAAAGCAATCTTGCCTGTTTTGTGGGATATGTTTCCAGAGTCTGATTGGTTGTTACCTACGCAATTTGATAATGTTGATATCAGCAATTATGTCAAAAAGCCGATTCTTTCGCGTGAAGGGGCAAATGTGATGATTGTCAAAAACAATCAATATCAGCAACATACTGAGGGGGAGTACGGCGAAGAGGGTTTTATTTATCAGGAACTATGTGAACTGCCTGAATTTGATGGCAATTATGCCCTAATCGGCTCATGGATTGTCGGTCAAGAACCGGCGGGCATCGGAATTAGGGAGTCTAATAGTCTCATTACTGACAACGGCAGCCGCTTCGTGCCACATGTGATTATTTGAATTTTTAAAAAAAACATAAAAAAACATTTGCTCAAACGAAAATAGGTTCTATCTTTGCATCGCTTTTCGAAGGAAGGGCAAAAAAAGCTCATTTTGACCCATGGTGTAACGGTAGCACTACTGATTTTGGTTCAGTTAGTTAAGGTTCGAACCCTTATGGGTCAACGAGGGGTAGTAAGCGTCGGCATTTTGACTTCGGTCGGATGTTGGCGCTTACGTTATTTAGGACATACCGGTTGCAATGCTTGAATTGAGACGACAAGTAATTGATTATCAGTTGCTTATAAAGCAAAGGCGATAAAATTCATTCCTGAATTTTATCGCCTTTGTCATTTAATCTAAATATTTAATCACTTGATGAGTGTAAAATCGCCTTTAATAATCTCTTTTCGCCCATCAATATAAGTCACCTCAGCCCAAAAGACATAAACACCAGCCATCGCTTCTTGACCCTGAAAATAACCGTCCCAACCTTCCGTTTCAGCTGCAGGGAAAATATGGTCTTTTTGAAACATAAGATGCCCACCACGACCAAAAATCTTAAAGTTCTTTATACTTACGACCGTTTTTCCACCATATAAGGTGTAATAATCGTTTATCAAATCACCATTTGGCGAAAAAGCTTGTGGCGCAAAAAAGAGGTTGTCGCGTCGTATAATCACTTGTGTAGCTGCCATTTTGATACAACCCAATGAATCTATAGCCGTAATACTGTACGTATTGGAGTCAAAAGGTTTCACAAAAGTATCGAGCGAACGAATGGAACGGTCGCTCCAATAGAAACTACTGAGGGGTCTGTCAGTCGTAACCGTTAGGCGAAATGAATCACCAAATTGCACTTCTTTACTTTCCGGTAATTGCAAAACGAAGGGTGTTGGGTTAGGAATATCAATCTTTTTATCAATTTTACAACCCATTCTATCCACTAAGGAAATGGTGTAACTGCCTGATTTCAAGTTTTCGATGAAAATACGGCGGGGAAATGTGTCATGTCCATTAACTAAAAAATAAGGGGGCGAACCGCCTCTGGCACTGTCGAGAGCAATAACAGCATCGTTTCCGTCATGACAACGAGGCGGTTTTACGGAATATTCAGCGACTTCTGGCGAGGGAATAATTTTGAGTAACACGTCATCTTTTACAGTACATGCTGTTGTTGCCGTCACTTTGACGAAAATCTTTACGGTTTGTTTTGGATTAACAGTAATGATTGGGGTCGAATCACCTGTACTCCAACTATAAAGACAATTGCGGCAATCAGGGATTGTGGCATCGAGCGTCACAGGATTACTGACACAAACTTGGGTACTGTCGCCAATATTCAATTCAAAAATGCATTTGATTTTAGCAATCCACATATCATTTGTATTGAGTTTGCCACCATCTGGGAAAACGAGTCTGCCACGTGCATCTTCTGTTTTGTCGCTGCCAGCGTCTGAATTGGACAAACCACAAACCAAATAGGCACCATCTTCAAACTTAACCATTTCAAAAGCAGCGTCGTTGCCCGGTCCACCAATATTTTGATCCCAAATAATATCGCCTTTTTCGTCAATATAGACCAACCAAAAATCGTAATTACCTCTGAGTGTATCTTGTTTTGTACCGCCAGGCAAGGATATAGATTGTCCTGCCAGCATAATATAGCCCGTTTTGTTCTGTTCAATGGCGACTACACGGTCGTTGCTGGTACCGCCATACGTTTTGTCCCAAATCTTTTTGCCGTTTTTATCAATTTTAATTATCCAAAAATCGGCTTCGCCATAATTCGGAGCGGTTTTGTCAAAATCAGGGTCGCCGCTACTGTTTGCACCAATAATAAAAGTGCCATCTTTAAGTTCTTGAATATCTCTGATTTCATCCAATTTAGAACTGCCGAATGTTTTATCCCATATTTTCTGCCCATTGCTATCAAATTTGATAACCCAAATATCTTTGTTATTGCCTTTTACACCGCGTAAATCCTCTGATTTGTCACCCGATCGGTTTGAAATAGATTCACAAGCCAATATGAAATTACCGTCTTGTGTGGTACTCAAAGCATAAGGATACTCGTCACGGTCGTCGCCGCCAAAGGATTTATCCCAAATTTTATTGCCATTTTTATCTATTTTGAGTAGCCAAATATCATTTGCGCCTTGGCTTGGCATTGTTTTGTCGCCACTGACAGGTGAGTCAGAATGCCCAACAATGATATAACTGTTTCCATTATCAGTGACAATGGCATTAAAAGGTTGGTCGCCGCCGCTGCCACCATAGGTTTTTTCCCATCGTTTGGTACCATCTGGGGCAATCTGTACTAGCCAGAAATCGAAACCACCTTTGCTGGCATCTGTTTTGTCGCCCGTTTTTCCAGAAAGGCTTGCACCTATTAAAAGATACCCCTCAGCATTTTGAATCGCTTTGTAACAACGGTCAGTCGTATCGCCACCGTAGCGTTTGTCCCACAATTTTATTCCTGTGCTATCAATTCGGACAATCCAATAATCTTCTGCGCCCCGTGCGGCTTGTGTCACATCGCGTCCGTCGGCGGGTGAGTCGGTTGAACCGATGAGTAAAAAACCACCATCTTCAGTTTTGAAAGCAGATTGAAGGGTTTCCCAACCTTTGCCACCATAGGTTTTGTCCCATTGAACAGTCGGTTGAGCCTTGACAGAGGCAGATACCCATGCCCAAAAAGCAAGTATAAATAGAAGTGATATATTTTTAATGCTCAGAATGTTCATGCTAAAGTGTTTGCTTTTGACTCCAAAGATATTTGTTTTTTTCTGAAATGTCTATCTTCTTCAAGTATGTGGAAAAACATTTAACATACTAAAGTTAAAATTTCTCTTTTTTTTTTCTGAATTCTAAACTTACCTTTGACCCAATTTTGTGATGCCAAATTTTATGATAATAAGATAAAATGAATATAATGATTGAAAATCAGTTAGTTACTGTACACGATAAAACTTTTAGACCCATGATTTCTGCAGATGCCATTGCAGTTAGGGTAGCCGCTATCGGCAAACAGATTACGGAGGATTATTGTGGCAAAAAACCACTTTTGTTATCTATTTTAAATGGTGCATTCATGTTCGCTGCGGATTTGGCTCGCGTTATTGATACAGACTTAGAATTGACATTTGTCAAGCTCTCTTCTTACAAAGGTACTTCAACTACGGGTAAAGTCACTACAGTTTTAGGTCTTGACACCGATTTGCGTGGACGACACATCATTATTGTAGAAGACATCGTTGACACAGGCAATACGTTACACAATTTTTTTAAAGAACTCTACAAAGAAGAGCCTGCGTCTGTCGAAATCGCTGCTTGTTTTCACAAACCAGAGGCTTTACAGCACCCCCTCAGTATCAAGTACTTAGGTTTCGAGATTCCGAATCATTTTATCATTGGTTATGGATTGGACTTTGATGGTTTGGGGCGCAATTTGCCTGATGTGTATGAATTGAATGAGTGATTTTTGACCACAGATAGGACAGATTAGACTGGTTTCCGCTGATTTTCCTTTGTTCCTTACAGAATAACAAAGGAAAATCTGCGTAAATCAGTCTAATCTGTCCTATCTTCCTTTATCGCCAATTGTTTTTCAAAACAGACACTATTTTCGATGCCTTCATATTGGCCATAATTAGGTATGATACCGTATCCATTCTTTTTATAAAGTTCTATCGCCTCGGGCTGTTTTTTGCCTGTTTCTAAAACGCAGCGTGTATAGGACATTTCCTTTGCCCAAACCTCCAATTCCGTTAAAACGATTGTAGCCAAACCTTTTCCTCTGTGCTGTGGTGCGGTGTACATGCGCTTGACTTCCATCGTGTTTGCCTCAAATTCTTTTATTGCGCCACAACCGACCGCTACCCCCCCAGTATATGCGACAACAGCGTGTTTGATGTGTGTTATTTTATTGAATTGGTCATAAAAAGCATGCTCATCGCCGTCTCTTTTAGCTAAGTCAGCGTCAAGAAGTTTGACTAATTCAATAAAATCTGGATTATCAGAGTTGGTTCTTATTAGTTTTATCATTTTAGAAATATTAAATTGAAACGTAACAACTTACTGATAACTTCGGAAATCTCTAATCCGTTAGGATTTGCACGTTTGTAGGTTAAAATGAACGAATAATTTTTACGAATCCGTTAGGATTCGCACTATTTAGACTTACAAACGTGTGAATCCTAACGGATTCATGGAAAATGGTGGATTATATTTTTATCTACAAACGTGTAAATCCTAACGGATTTATAAGATTTCCGAAGTTACCAGAACTTAGGTCAGACACAAATTTCACAAATTGCACGAATTAAAATGATGAAATCTTAAGGATTTTAAAATCTGAATAAAAAAAAACTAAAAATAAAATTCGTGTAATTTGTGAGATTTATGTCTGCCCTAAGATGTTACAAAAAAAGAAAGCCCACTGACCGAAATCAGCGGGCTTATTCATGCGGCTTTAAATCATTGTTTAATTCTTAGGCTCGGTTTGCGCGTCACCTTGTTTTTTACTTTTTCCTTTGTGTGCGCCTTTGTGCGCCTTCATTTTGCCGTGGTTTTGTTTTTTCATTTCAGTCAATTTTGCGTATTGGTCAGCGTTCAAAACACCCTTTACTTCTGCATCGTGAGCCTTTTTCATTTCAGCCATTTGCGCTTTTTTCTGATCTTTGCTCAAAGTTTCATCGGTTTTCAAGGCTTTAATTTTGCCTTTATAAGTGTTACCGATGTTCTTAAGGCTGTTTGATTGGTCACTTGACAAGTTCAATTCCTTTTTCATGTCCATCTTACCTGCGTGTTTGCCATTGCCACCTCTGTGACCTTTAACGCGCTCCGTTTTAGCTTCATTTTGCGTTTCGGTTTGTGTAGCAGATTGAGCAAAACTATTAGCAGCGAAAGCTAAAATGGCGACGAATAAAACGATTACTTTCTTCATGTGTGAATTTCTGTTTAATTTTTAAAAATTATTTTTCCTTCAAATTCTATCCTCATTTGTTGAGAATACAGTTAAGACGTTGGTTTAATGAGGAGGTTTAAAAAGTTTTCCGAGTTTAAGAGTTCTTTAACGAAAAAAGAAAAGCCCACTGACCGTAATCAATGGGCTTTTTCCAAAATATTTATTGTTAAATTTACTTGCTTTTTTGTGGATTCGCAGCTTGTTGCGCTTTCTGCGCTTCTTTGCGTTGTTTTTTTACTTCAATCCATTTTGCAAATTGATCTGCACTCAAAACAGCTTTCATATCCGTGTCATTTGCCGCTTGCAGTTCCGTCATTTTTTCTTTTTTAGCTTTTTTGTCCATAGACTCATCCGCTTTGAGGGCATCGCTTTTCTCCTTGTAAGCTTTGCCAATTTCTTTCATTTTTACGTCTTGTTCTTTGGTCAAGTCCAAAACAGTTTTCCACGATTCTGGTTTTTGTCCTGCTACGCCTTCTGTTTTAGGCATTTTATCAGCAGCATTAGTTTGAGCAAAAGAATTTACTGCAAAAGCAGTCAAAACAGCGAATAAAACGATTACTTTTTTCATCAACAACATTGTTTTTTGATTGAAATAAATATTTTTTACCTTCAGATTCTGTCCTCAAATTTAGGGAACGGGTTTAAGACGACAATAATACAATGAAGTTTAATCGTGTTATCATTTTTAAGAAATTGTTAACTAAAAGACAATTGCCACCCCCTCAGTATTTTTCTTTTTTGTCAATAAAAAATCCGAAACTTGTGCCTTATTTAAAGTCATTTATGTTACAAAAACTGCGCAATCTCTCTATTTTCTTTTTAGAAAAACACCGCCGCAAAACGCAAATAGGCTTTTGTGTCCTCTTCATTGCCTTTTGGTTCTGTCTGCCAAAACCGTTATTCGACGACCCAACGAGCATGGTTTTGGAAGCAAACGATGGGGCTTTACTCAATGCGCGCATTGCAGCCGATGGTCAATGGCGTTTTCCGCCAAGCGATACTTTGCCAGAGAAGTTTATCACCTGTTTATTAGAGTTTGAAGACCGCCAATTTTATTATCACCCAGGCGTAAACCTTTTCTCTTTGTTTCGTGCGATTGTGCAAAATATTAAGAATCAAGAAGTTGTGAGCGGTGGTTCTACCATCACGATGCAAACGATACGTATGTCTCGAAAAAGCCAACCTCGTAATATACTGACGAAACTCATCGAAGCAACTATGGCAATGCGCCTCGAAGTGACGTACACCAAAAATGATATTTTGCTGTTATATGCCTCCAATGCGCCTTTTGGTGGCAATGTCGTCGGTCTTGAAGCCGCATCATGGCGATATTTTGGCAAAAGCCCGAAACAATTGACATGGGCAGAATCTGCGATGCTCGCCGTTTTGCCCAATGCACCTTCGCTTATTCACATTACTCGTAATCGTCAAGCCCTTTTCAACAAAAGAAATCGCCTTTTGGAACGCTTGATACTGAGGGGTAAAATTGACCGTGCTTCTGGCGAATTGGCGAAAGAAGAACCCTTGCCCGACCAACCTTTGTCGTTGCCGCAGTCTGCTCCGCATTTGCTCGATAGGGTTTTCAAAGAGCAAATTTTTAGGACAGGTAAACGCTCACGTGTGCGTACAACCATTGATGAGAATTTACAAAAACAAGTCAATAGTATCTTGCAAATTCATCATAATACATTGATTTCCAATGGTATTCATAACGCTGCTGTTTTCGTGACAGATATTGAAACAGGCAATGTGTTGGCATATTGCGGTAACATTATTGGGGCAGGGAAGGAGCACGGCGAAGATGTGGATGTTATACCATCACTGCGTTCGACGGGTAGCATTTTGAAGCCATTTTTATATGCTTATGCCCAACAAGAAGGCGAAATTTTACCTAATTCACTACTCGTTGACATCCCAACAGAAATTGGTGGCTATCATCCTGAAAATTATGCAGAAACGTATGACGGTGTGATTCCTGCGCGTCGTGCCTTAGCGCGTTCGCTCAACATTCCGTTTGTCCGTTTGTTGAGCCAATACGGTATTGAAAAATTTTATCATCATTTGAAAAAATTAGGCATTACATCTTTTACAAATTCTCCTGATCATTATGGTTTAACCATGATTTTAGGTGGGGGAGAAGGTTCTCTTTGGGAAATTACAAACGCCTATGCTTCAATGGCTCGAACGGCTAAACATTGGTACAGTTTACAAAACAAATATGCCGTAGATGATTGGCGTTCAGCGAATTATGTTTTTAAAAAGAAGAAAGATAAATCGCGTTTTTCTTTCACATCTTCGACTCAAGAGACCCCCTCTGTATTGTCGGCTTCTGCTTCGTGGTTGGCGTTGGATGCTATGAAGGAAGTGGAACGTCCAGACGGTGAAGGCAATTGGGAGTTGTTTAATTCGTCAAAAACCATTGCTTGGAAAACAGGCACCAGTTTCGGTTTTCGCGATGCGTGGGCAGTTGGTTTGACCCCTCAGTATGCAGTAGGTGTTTGGGTCGGTAATGCCGATGGTGAAGGTCGTCCGGGTTTAATTGGCGTTGAAAAAGCGGCGCCCATTCTCTTTGATGTTTTCAATGCATTGCCAACTAAAAATGAATGGTTTGAACAACCTTATGATGATATGATGAAAATAGAAGTTTGTCGCCAAAGTGGTTACAGAGCTACTGATTTATGTGAAAAAGATACTGTTTGGGCAACAAAAACAGGCGTAAAAGTCAAATCATGCCTTTTTCATCAATTGGTACATTTGGATAAAACGGGAAAATTTCAAGTCACAGGCGAGTGTGAAGAACCGCAAAATATGGTGCATCGTCCATGGTTTTTGTTGCCACCTTTACAGGAATTTTACTTCAAACCCCGACATCCGAACTATCAACCACCCCCTCAGTATCGCGCCGATTGTCGTACTGTTGAAAGTAAAGTGAACCCGATGCAGTTGATTTATCCAAAATCTATAACAAAAATATATGTACCCATAGATTTTGATGGTAAACCCAGTGCCACAATTTTCCGTGTTGCCCATCGTGAAGCCGATGCGCAAATCTATTGGCATTTAGACAATGAGTTTGTGGCATCCACAAAAACATTTCATCAAATTGCATTACAACCTTCAATCGGAAAACATCGTTTAACGTTAGTAGATGCCAATGGTAATCGTTTAGAACAAGTTTTTGAAATCATTGCAAAATAAAAATAGCCCTGAAAGGGCGTGATGTGATAGCAATGGGTAACGCCCATTGAAAATATAAAAAATGAAAAATTACCGCACACAAACGCTCGAAGAAGAAAAAATAAATGTCCTAACACATGGTTTAGGCATCGTATTTACATTGATAGCCATACCTATTTTATTAAAACAAGCCTTGCATTATGGTGCCAACTATGGCGTTTGGACAGTATGCATTTTTGGCGGCGGCATGTTGGCAACGTATTTATCCTCAACGATTTATCATGTTGTTCAACAGCCCAGAAAGAAAAACATATTGCATATCTGCGACCACATCTGCATATTCTTATTGATTGGCGGCACCTATACGCCCATTATTTTTAGGTACATACCTTTTGAGGATGCCGTAATTTTTATGGCAACCATGTGGAGCATCATTCTTTTAGGCATCGTTTTTAAATTATTTTTTACAGGCAAATTGGAATGGCTGTCCATTTCGCTCTACGTTTTCTTAGGTTGGATGCTGGTATTTGTCGCCAAGCCGATTTCAAAAACGATGAGTTTTGAAGTTTTTGAGTGGATTCTATACGGCAGCTTCGCCTATATGATTGGCATTGTTTTCTACAAATGGCGGAGTAGAAAATACACACATGCGGTTTGGCATTGTTTGACTTTATTGGGTACAATGGCGCATTTTGTAGCTGTTTATAAGAGTTTTGGTTAACCCTCAGGCTCAAACTTATTCCTAAAATCAAACGCATAAGTCGTTGCGCCATGCGTTTGCAGATAATCTAATCGTTCATTTGCTTCTTCTAACGTCGGTTCATGCCCTTCGGGAATCCACCACAAAACCATATAGGCTTTGCCAAAACGCTGAAACCACTCACGTCGCCGCCGCATGACTTCGAGGTGACGACCATTGAAAACAAAATGCTCTAATGCTTCGATGTTTTCCCAAACCGACATATTGACAATGATTTGAGTTATAAATACTTTTCATAATGGAGGTAAAGTTAATGTATCCTTAATGGGAATTTTGCAAAACAAGTGTCTAAAAAACCTTTACTTGTTTTATGAAAAAAGTAAAATAATGAATTGTGTTTCCGTACCTTCGCTCAAATCACCCTACTTGAAAGGGAGAAACCAACTTATAAATTATTCACAATCAAATCATTAAGTATGAAGACAAAACAGGAAATCGTTAATAACTGGCTTCCACGTTACACAGGATTACCGCTTGAAGAATTCGGTCGGTACATTATCCTTGTCAATTTTTCTAACTATGTCAACCTCTTTGCCGAATGGCACAACGTTGAAGTCTGTGGCAAAGACCGTTCGATGCAATGTGCAACGGCTGATAATATTACCATTATTAACTTCGGAATGGGTAGTCCGAATGCAGCGACTATCATGGATTTATTGACAGCTATAAGACCCAAAGCGGTTTTGTTCTTAGGTAAATGCGGCGGTTTAAGACATGACAAAAATAAAGTCGGCGACCTCATTTTGCCCATCGCTGCGGTGCGAGGTGAAGGAACTTCAAACGACTATTTACCGCCAGAAGTCCCTGCTTTACCTGCTTTTGCTTTGCAAAAAGCGATTTCGACCACTATTCGAGACTATGAGATGGATTATTGGACGGGAACGGTTTATACCACGAATCGCCGCGTTTGGGAACACAAAGAAGACTTTAAAGAATACCTTCGTGAGTTGCGTTGCATGGCTGTTGATATGGAAACAGCGACGATTTTTACAGTTGGTTTCAAAAATCACATGCCAACAGGGGCTTTACTCTTAGTGAGTGATATTCCGATGATTCCAGAAGGGGTCAAAACGGAAGAAAATGATAAGACGGTTACCTCTACTTTTTTGAATACACACCTTAAAATTGGCATAGATTCATTGAAACAATTGATAAATGACGGACAAACGGTGCGGCATTTGAAGTTTTGATTTTAGGTTGATAAAAAATCAACGGTTGCTTTTACCAATGTTATACTGAGGGGGGGCAAATCATCCGTATCCCACGGATGTTTGCCGCCAAATGTGTGGTCGGCATCGGCAATCAATTGTATTTCAGCCTTGGGTTGCAAATTATGAAGATGTTTGGCAGCCGATGAAGGAACACTCGTATCGGCTTCACCATGAAGGATTAACCAAGGTTGAGCTACTTTTGGTGCAACAATATCTAAGTCGAAAATTGAGCGATTCTCTTCATAATCACTACATAAAGTATAATAAAGCGGCATGTTTTGTCGGGTTCGGGCATTCATTTGATATAAAACACCATCGTTTTCCCATTGCTTTTTGACGGTTTCTGATGCCCACAGCCAAGCTAAAGAAGACACTGATGCCCATGTCACTAACTTTTTGATACGTTTATCATTAACCGCTTTAGCAATCGCAATGCCACCGCCACGACTATGCCCGATTAAGGACAATTGTTTCAAATCAAAGCCTAATGAAGTCGCATTTTCTGTGACCCAATTCAATACACAATCTAAATCCGTCCATTCTTTTGAATAGGTATTCTGTCCAAATGCTTCTAAATCGGCAAATTCATCGAGCGTTTCTGGTGTCGTTCCGTTGTGAGAAAAGTTGAATTTTAGGAACGCAAAGCCTTTTTTTGCGAATGCTTCTGCAATCAGATGCCAACAACCCCAGTCTTTGAATCCTTTGAAGCCGTGTGCAAATACGACGATGGGGACAGGTATAGAAGTTTCGGGACGATAGATGTCCATAGCAATTAAGCGGTTGTCTGCGCCTTCGGTGCAGATTGATAATCGGTTTTTATTTTGAATATGGTCTAAACGATAATGAAAAAGAAGACATTAAAGCTAAAATTAGGAGGCGTTTAAGTCCTGAATCACCTTTTACAGCTTTTAAAATATGGATTATTAAGAGTAATGCTCGTCTTTTACATGATTTTGGGCATTTTTTAATCTAAAAATGCCCCCTCAGTATAAAACACCACAAGCTTAAATACTGAAGGGGACATTCAATACCCAATTTTACTATTTCCCAATCAACGCCGACAGTTTTTTCCTAAACATAAACATCAAAACACCCGTCGCTGCTGCAAAAACAAAGACCGTGAAAAAGATTTGATGCAAAGGAAATGACTCAAACAAGCTGCCCACTTGTATTCATGGCAAAAACGATGATGTCGTACCATTTGTGAATATAGATTTTGCGAAAAAACACCTCGTCAATGCGCCAGTTGAATACATTGTGAAAGACAGTTTGCCACATATATTCTTTATGAAACAGCCTGAAATACTGAGGGGGGTGATTTTGGGGATAAAATGAGTTTGTCCGAAGTATATACGGTGTTAGCTTTACTTATTTTCTTACACTCCATATTTTATTGATTGACCTTTTTGAACAAAATACTGAGGGGTATCCAATTAAGACTTTTTGGCTGTCCCGTTTTTGGCACACACTCAAATGATTTGAAGTTACTATTCCTTTTGCAGTATTTAACGAGTGACTTTGCATGGTAATCAGCGATTTGATTCGAGTAATCAGCGATTTGATATGAGTAATCAGCGATTTGATATGAACAATCAGCGATTTGATATAAATAGTAATGTGTAAATAATAACTTGGTCGAGTGGTACAGGTATAGTAGACGGAAAATTGAATGTTTTTGCTTTTTTTTTGCAAAAAAAAATAAAAAACATTCAATTTTCCGTCTACTATACCTTCCCGAAATTCTGAAAGAATTGAATATGAATAACCGTAGATGAAATCTACGGGTTCGCAGTAGGCAGTCACACAACTCTGAAAGAGTTGAATATCAATCAATTACTCATGTTACGCATTGTTTTATTTTAAGCCCGTTAGGGCTGACACCGTTTATAGAAAAGTAAATCAAGCCATTTTTCTAAGGTGCGTAGCGCCG
>JAYSQG010000539.1:0-10826 GCA_043721685.1 Saprospiraceae bacterium
AATTGTATTAAATATAAAAAATAAAAAATTCATAAATTTAATGGTAACAACATCTTATCTCGACGCAACAGTCAATCTTTATCGTGATGCCGCACTGACACCAAATGTCGGTTTATGCTGCACAACAACACCTATTTGGCAATTACCCGAATTGGATATGCCCAAACGTATGCAACAAATGAATTATGGCTGCGGCTCAACGGTCAATGTGCGGGACCTTGTAAATAATCCGAAAGTGTTATACGTGGGTGTCGGTGGTGGCATGGAATTGCTTCAATTCGCTTATTTTTCTCGTGAAAAAGATGCCATTATCGGTGTGGATATGGTTCAAGAAATGCTCGATGCCAGTGCTGAAAATTTCATTGAAGCAGAAAAACTCAATGCATGGTTTCAACCTGATTTTGTATCGCTGCGCAAAGGCGATGCACTCAATTTGCCTGTTGAAGACGCATCTGTTGACGTGGCGGCGCAAAACTGCTTATTCAATATTTTCAAAATGGACGATTTAAGCAAGGCTTTGGCGGAAATGTATCGTGTTTTGAAGCCATATGGTAAACTCGTTATGTCCGACCCAACTTGCGAAACGCGGATGCCTGATTCTCTTATCAATGACGACCGTTTGCGTGCAGAATGTTTAAGCGGGGCGATTTCTTTGAAGGATTATATTAAAATGATTACAGATGTTGGTTTTGGAACTATTGAAATAAGAGCAAAACGTCCTTACCGTCTTTTGTCACCCAATCATTATAATACTGACCGTCTTATTTACATCGAGTCCGTTGAAGTTTGCGCCATTAAAGACCCGATGCCAGCCGATGGTCCTTGTGTTTTTACAGGAAAAACAGCTATTTATTTCGGAAAAGACGAGTATTTCGATGACAAAAAGGGGCATATATTGATGCAAAATATGCCTTTGTCGGTATGCGACAAAACGGCAGGTGCACTCGCTAATTTAGGTCGTGATGATATATTCATTTCAGAATCAACCTTCTTTTATGATGGTGGCGGGTGTTGTTAAATTTTAATCATTCTTCAAAACGTTGAATACCAACTTTTTATTCATAAAATATTAAAAATCAAATATTTATGTCAAAAGATAAACAGTATTTCGAGCCAGTAAAAGACCTTGCTCAATTCGGCAAAATAGGGGAGTGGCAGCCCGAAATGGCTAAAAAGTTCTTCGATTATTACGGTTTAGCCACAGGTACTGAGGGGGCATTGAGTGTGCGCGAAAAAGCCCTTATTGCCTTAGCCGTTGCTCATGCGATGCAATGTCCTTATTGCATTGATGCCTACACAAGTGAGTGCATCAAGCAAGGAGCTGACGAAGAACAAATGATGGAAGCGGTGCATGTAACGGCGGCCATGAAAGCAGGAATCACGCTTGTTTACTCAACACAAATGATGAAACACGCGAAAGAAAAACTTATGTAAGTGGAAAGTGGGCGTAAGCTGCAATTCACTTTTCACCACACTTAAAACTTTTCACTTAAAACTTTTCACTTAAAATGTCTATACATCAAAGAACAAAATCATTAAGTGTTACGGGGAATCAACTTTCAGATACTTTTTTTCAACTAAAAGTGCTTAATGGTCAAGAACTTGTAGATGAAAAATTTCCCTCATTTGCAAAAAAAGTAGCGGACAATGGCTACGTACCTTTCAAACCGACGAGCATAGATATTTTCCAAATCAATATCGGTAAACTCTGTAATCAGACGTGTGCGCATTGCCATGTTGACGCAGGGCCCGATAAAAAAGTGGAAAATATGAGCCGTGAAACACTTGAAATTTGCCTCGATATTCTGAAACGATACGATATAAAAACGGTGGATATTACAGGCGGCGCGCCTGAAATGAACGCTCATTTTCGTTGGTTTGTAGAGGAATGTCGCAAATTGGGTAAAATAGTGATGGACAGATGTAATTTAACCATCATTGAAGCCAATCCCAAATACCACGATTTACCACAATGGTTTGCCAAAAATCAAGTGCATATCGTCTCGTCGTTGCCATATTTTTCAAAAACGCGGACAGATTCGCAGCGTGGTGACGGTGTTTTTGAAGATTCAATTTCGGCTTTGCAAAAACTGAATGCCGTTGGATATGGCAAAGAGGGGAGTGGTTTGACGCTCGATTTGGTCTATAATCCGACAGGTGCATTTCTGCCAGGCTCACAAATAGGTTTGGAAAAGGAATTTAAGCAGCAGTTGAAACGGCGTTTTAATGTGGAATTCAACAGCCTTTTTGCCATAACCAATATGCCGATTTCACGATTTTTGGATTATTTGATTGAATCCCATAATTATGAAGAGTATATGCACACGTTGGTCAATGCGTTCAATGCTTCAACAATTGCCAATGTCATGTGTCGCAATACCATTTCAGTGAGTTGGGACGGCTATATGTACGATTGTGATTTCAATCAAATGCTTGATTTACGTGTCGCTACTGAGGGGGTACATATTCGGGATTTTGATTTTGATGCGTTGCTGAATCGGACGATTGTTTTGAATCAACATTGTTATGGCTGTACGGCGGGTGCGGGGTCTTCATGTGGTGGCGAAGTGGCTTAATGATGGTTTGAGGTATTTATGTTCGGGGAATTTTTAAAATTCCCCGAACATAGTGATAGAAAACAAAAGCCATTGCTTCCAGCTATGGCTTTTTAAATAATTGATATACAAACATTTACGAAATTTTTAAAATTTCGTAAATCTCATTTAACCTACAATTTCTCAATAATCATCGCCGATGCACCGCCGCCGCCATTGCAAATAGCTGCCATGCCATAACGTCCATTTTGTTGATGCAAAACGCCATTCAAAGTCGTTAAAATCCGTGCACCTGAACAACCGAGTGGATGTCCCAAAGAGCAAGCACCACCGTTGATATTCATCAATTCGGGGTCAAAACCCATCACTTTTGCAAAGGTCATAGGTACAACTGCGAAGGCTTCATTGACTTCAAAATAACTAATATCATTCAAACTCAAACCCGCGCGTTTCAAGGCAATGGGTGCGGCAACTGTTGGTGCAGTCGTAAACCATTCAGGCTCATGTTCGCCATCGGCAAAAGAGACGATGCGTGCTATTGGCTTCAAATTCAAACGTTTAACCGCTTCACCACTTGCCAAAACGAGGGCGGAAGCACCGTCATTAATCGTTGACGCATTGGCAGCCGTTACAGTACCGTCTTTTGAAAAAGCAGGGCGCAGGTTGGGTATTTTATCAAAATTGACGCTTTTATATTCCTCATCTTCAAGCATAGTAAAATTGCCTTTACGTGAGGATATTTCTACACCGACGATTTCATCCTTGAAACGCCCCCCCTCAGTAGCGGCAGCCGAATTCTTATAGGAACGAATCGCAAAAGCGTCTTGTTCTTCACGTGAAAAACCATATTTTGCAGCTGTGCGGTCAGCAAAAACGCCCATGGCTATTTGGTCATATACGTCCACCAAACCGTCTTTTGCTAAACCGTCTATGAGTTCACCATTGCCATATTTGTAGCCAAAACGGGCTTTGGGTATATAAAACGGGATTTGAGACATATTTTCCATGCCACCTGTTACGACTATATCGGCATAACCCAACATGATGCTTTGTGCGCCATAAGCCGTCGCTTTCATACCTGAAGCGCAGACTTTATTGACTGTTGTGCAATTAACACCATCGGGTAAACCAGCCATTTTTGCAGCTTGACGTGCGGGTGCTTGCCCTAAATTGGCGGAAACCACGTTGCCCATGATGACATCATTGACATCTTCGGGCGCAATGCCCGCTTTTTCAAGTGCGCCCCGAATAGCGATTGAGCCCAATTTTGTAGCAGAAACATCTGCCAATATGCCACCAAAACTGCCTATAGGCGTTCTAACGGCGGAGACGATAAATACTTCCTTTGTCATATTTTAAATTTATAATTAGTTTTACTGAAAGGAGACCCCCTTCCCGATTAAGTCGGGATTTCGTACCTCAACAGTAAATCAAGCACTTTTTGCTTGAAATTTTGAAAATATAGGTTTTATTCGATTAAAAATCTCACGCAAAGGTAAGTCTATACTTTCGCTTTAGGCATAAATATTGGCAATCTCGTTGGGTTAAAGTGCAGTCAACCCCTAATTTATTTAATGATTTTCTTGAAAGCGGTATTCATTTCCACCGCCGAAGCAAAGCGGTTTTTGGCTTTTTTAGCAAGGCTCTTCTCTAAAAAAGCTCTCATTTTAGGCGAAACAGGGTCGCCAGAAGCACTTAGAGTCGGGAAGCCCATGTCTTTTTTCAAAATATTTGTTGCCAATTCCTGCCATGTATCACCTGTAAAAGGCAATTGACCATAAGTCACCCAATAGGCGATAATGCCCAATTGATAAACTTCTGTGCGGAAATTCGCTTTCCCTTTGACAATTTCAAAGGCATTAAAATGGATATTTTCAGGTGGTATAAAATCGGGCATACCGCCCCGTACTGACGGTGAATCTTTTTTATCGGTCAATCGGTGTGCCAAATCAAAGTCAATAACCTTTATATCTGTGTCATTTGACAATAGAATATTGCTGAAATGCACATCACCATGTAAAATATTTTTATGGTGCATAAAAGCATAGGCATCAATTATTTGTGTTAACAAAGCATCACGTAAAGCGGCAGTAGGAGCCACGCCTTCATCTAAACGACGGCGCAGGCTTATGGCTTCAACCCACTCCGAGACAGCATAATCGATCTTCAAATCTAAGAGTTGACAGATGTGCGGATGACCCCTCAGTATTTTTTGAATTTTAAACTCTTTTCTGAACTTCTTTCGCCATTCGTTTGTCCTTTTTTGGGACAAATGCGTCGGAATACGCAATAGTTTAAGGATAACAAGCTGTTCAGTACGTGTATTCGTTGCTTTGTAAACTTCTAAAGGAAGATTAGTAGATAAGTTTTTTTCGATGCGATAGTGGCCAACCAACGTACCATTAGTGTAAGGTTTGATGATTTCAAAGTTTTCAACCTTTTCAGGATTCAGAATAACACCTCGTTCTTTCATTTCCTTGAAAAACTGTTTGATTATCGGCAGAACTTCTTGCAATGTGCTGTCAAAGGTTGTCGCAAAAAACTGAGCGACTTCTTCAAGCATTTTGGGCGTTTCATATTGTTTGAGGAACTGATACATGGTTTCATTGATGATAATACACTCACCCGAAGCGGTATCGAGTAAGCCGTATCGTTCGCCACTTTTCAATTGTGTGGCAAGGGTCGTATCGCTATCAGCAAGGTCATCGGCAGTTGTGAAGCGGTACTGTTTTGAAAGTTGAAGTTTTCTCATAGAATTTTACACTTTTTGCTAAATAAACAAACCCCTTGCCAAAAGGCAAAGGGTTCGTTTGTCCTCCCGTTTTTGAAATTACCAGCAACGACGACAGCCACAACCGTAACCACCACCTTTACCAGATTTTTTACCGGATTTTTTACCGGATTTTTTGCCAGATTTTTTGCCAGACTTCTTTTTGGAGCCGCCTTTTCCGCCGCCGCCTTTGATGTTAAGCATGTCGTTAGTGACGAGAAGCGTCATTTTGTCTGCTGCCAATTCTTTGGCAAGCGTTTGTAAGTTCTTCATAGAAATTTGATTTTAGTTAAAGAATTAGAAAATAAGTTTCAGTCAAAAGATTTGAGTATTGTGACATTCAAAAATATTTTAAAAGTACCAAACTTAATCTCTTGAACGATACAAATATAGCGGCAATTAAACGGTATTTCAAAGAAAACGGTTATAAATAAATGGTAATCGGCTATATTTTCCTTTTTTACGGTATTTTACGAAATGAAATAAAAACAAATTGTACACGTACAAATATTTTTAATAACAGATTGATTTTTTGTAAATAGCAATGTTTAAACACAAGTAAAAGCCCCTGCTTTGAGGGCAAGGGCTTTTATTCTGCGTTTTAAAATCAGGATGTCAGGATTACCAATTATATCCACTGCCGCAACCACAACCTTTGTTAGATTTACGTGATTTCTTTGACTTCTTTGATTTTTTCGACTTCTTAGAACCACCGCCGCAACCTGTGCCGCCTTTGATGTTAAGCATGTCGTTAGCAACGAGAAGAGTCATTTTGTTTGAAGCCAATTCGATGGCAAGAGACTGTAAGTTTTTCATAGATGTTAGAATTTAAAAATTTTAAAAAATGATTATTATAATGTTTCATTGAGCAAAACTGTGAGCGACTAAAAATACTTTAATTGAACCCCGTCTTGCGTTTTGACCTCACAAAGGTAACGGCGCTTTAATCAGCATTGCAAGTGAACGGTATAAATTAAACGGTAAACGGCCATATTTTCCCATTTTTTGGTATTTAATATATTTCTTTTAAAAATGCTATGGACACTGAGGGGGGTAAAAAGTCCTGTACTTCCTAAATTTAGTGACAAAAATGCGGTGAGGAAATTTTAAAAATCTTTTTTCTTAAACACCCGAATCGCAAAATACAAAGGTACAACCGCCCATAAAATCATCACGCCAAAGGCGAAACTCATACCAAGAGCCGAACCGAAGAATTGTTTGTAAATCGCTCCAGTATAACCCATCATAGCAGAAACGTCCATTTGAAGCATGACGAACACTCTTCCTAAATCAATCGGATTCAATGCCGTGAAACCCAACATCGCTTTTTCAAGCGGATAATCGCTGAATGTGAACATCAAAAACAAGATAAGAAAATCATAAATCAAGGAAAAATAGAACCACAACAGGAGGGCTACGCCTATGCCTTTCGCTTTGTCTTGTGTGACGGCAGCGACCCAAAAGGCGATACTTGAAAAAATAAAAGTCAATAAAACGCCTGACAGTAAAAGTGAAATGCCCGCACCATCTGCCGAAAATATCAAAACAGGTATGCCGATGCCGATTAAAAAAGCGGCGGAAAGTGATAAAATAACGCCCGCAAATTCGCAAATCAGCAATCGAATGCGCTCTATTGGCTGTGCCAACATCAATTCGATGAATTGATAGGAGTTGTAATAATGTATCGTCGTAAAAATGACGCTGACCAACGGAACGATGATGAGAACGATGTTTAAAAGGTTTAAAACACTTTTTGACGCATTGGTTTCTGTTGCAAAAAGGGCAGCAGAAATGAGGAGTAAAAAAGCAGTATAGCCGATAATCATGCGGCTGCGGAGTATGTCGTAAAGAACGTAACGGATGATTTTCATTTTTTAGATTTTAGTGATTTATTACCACAGATTCGACGGATTTGACGGATTTACGCTGATTTTCTTTTTTTAATTAAACGGTTTTATGGTTTTCAATCAAGTGTATTTTGCTTTTTACAGAGGGGGTCGAATGTCCATTCATTTGAAAACGAACACCTTCTGTCATAACAGCAGCTATGGCACGTGCCAAACGGTTTTCATTCGTCGCTGCTTTGAGGGCTTCGACAGGTTTGAAAAATTGCAGTTTGCCGTCTTGTAAATACATCACATCTGTGGTCATTTCTTCCAAATCGCTGAGGATGTGCGAGGTCATGAGTATCAATTTGCCTTTGCTTTTTTCTTTTAAAACTTTGGCTTTCAATATTTCAGAAGCCACGGGATCAAGCCCTGCGGTCGGTTCATCAAGCACCAATACTGAGGGGTCGAAAAGGAAGGCGAGGCACGCACTGACTTTTTGAATTGTACCGCCTGACAGCGTCCGCATCGGTTTATCGAATTGTTTTTTAAGGTCAAAAGCGTTTAACAATTCTTCATCGAGCTTAGAACCGTGTTTTTTACGCAAATCAATCATCATATCAAAAATTTGACTGATACGCATATTGTCGGGATACCGCCCAATTTGAGGCATATAACCAATGTCACTGCGGTAATCGCAAGAGGTTGTCACGTCTGTACCTTTAAAACGCAACGTCCCAGAATCGGAAATGACCATGCCGAGCAAGCATTTTATCAAGGTCGTTTTGCCCGAACCGTTGGGTCCGATGAGCGAAATCGCTTGTCCTTCGCTGAAATGCGCGGTGATGTTGTCTAAGGCTTGTAATTTGCCAAATCGTTTGCTGATATTTTGAATTTCTATCATTGTATGTCGTTTTTATTCACCAAATACTGAGGGGTGTCTTTTTGAGAAATAGGTTTCATCATGGGTTGTCCGTCCACCAAGTCTTCGGGTGTTAGGCTTGGGAAAATCTTTTCGGCACGTTCCATCAGATTGACCATAAAACTGTGTAAAAGCATCAAACCATGAGGCATTTGCTCAATAATTGAAGCAAAAAGGCTTACAGGATGATACGGCACATCGCCTATACCGTCGTGATTTAGGTCATAACCTTCGTATTTATCCCAATAATTTTTATCAAAACTATTGAGCGTTGTCATACCGTTTGTGGCAATATCAAAGGTATTTGCCGTGAAATTATTTTCTATAAATGGGTTATCGTCGCAACTCGCTTGCACCCGAACTGCCCAACCGTTTTCATGGAATTGGTTGTGCAAAACAGTCGTTCTGCTCGTGCCTTCCATAAAAATACCGACAGTATTGTTGTTAAAAGTATTGTTTTCAATTCGGCTATCGGATATATCTTTCAAAAGCAAACCGTAAGCCGCGCTGCCCCAATTGTGGTCAAAATGATTGCGCAACATCGTGACGTGTCGCGTGTACATGACGGCAACGCCCGCCCCGTTGTCTCGAATCGTGTTGTCGGTATAAGTATCGTTGTGGGAAAACATAAAGTGCAATCCGTAGCGGATATTGTTTGTTGATAGGTTGTTTTCAATCAATGAATTGGTGACAAATTCAAAATAAATACCGTCACGTTGACCTTTGATGCTATTGTTTTTAATCAGTAAACTGTCGCATTTCCAAGCGTGGATGCCGTTGCCTGTGTTTTGTTCTTCGGCAGGTTTGCCCTCGATGACATTGCCATCGGCAGTGCATTTTTGAGAAGCAGAAAAGTAAATGGCGAAGTAACCTTCTTCGATATGGTTGCCAATAACGTGTACGTTTTTGGATTCCAACACCTTGACTGCTGCCCAATCTATCATCGCTGTTTTTCCAATATTCATCAAATGAAAACCTTGAACCGTCACGTCATTGGATTTAATGGTAAAAATTTCGTTTTGATATTGGGCATCAATTATAGGGAAATTTTCACCGATTATACTGAGGGGTATATTTACAACCAATTGATTTTCAGCATAATAGCCATTTTTTACCAAAATGGTATCATAGGGCTGTGCCGATGCAATGGCTTGCTTTATCGAGCTGCCGTTGGCTACTTCAATCTTTCGAGCAAAGCCGATTATGGGTAAAAGTAGCACAAGAAGAATCCAAATATTTTTCATGTAAAAGGCTTTGTTAAACAATGATAAATAGTAATGCGTAAATAATAAAATGGTCATTTTGTCATTCTGAACGCAGTGAAAGAATCTGTATAAAACGCTCATTTACAATTGTTTATTCAGATTCTTTCACTGCGTTCAGAATGACAAAAAAAGATTATTATTGTATACATGTTACATTGATTATAGATTTACGAAATCTTTAAGATTTCGTAAATCTGGAATTTTAGGTCAAAATACTGAGGGGGTCATAAACTGCTAAAAACCTCTGTCCATGTCATCATTTTAGCGTCCGAAGACTTGTCTTTTGCCGCTTCTGCTTCATTTTTAAAAGTGGCTATATCGCCCCGCATCGGACTTTTAAAAATTTCGCTTTTTACAAAATAAGCATTTTGAACAGGTAAAAACGCACCGCCGTTGTTGAAATCATTGACGACGATATGCGCCATATCGGCTTCTTTCACACTATCGCGTTTCATATAACCGACCATGCAGTGTAGGTCGTCGAATTTATAAACTTTACCTTTTGTGGTGATGAGTTCTGTTCCAAATCTGTTGTCCACGATGGTCATTTTACAGAAATGACAGGCTTCTTTGCCGTAGTTGATGGGTTCAGTTTCAGATGAGCAACTCATAAAAAACAAAGGTAAAATGAGAGCAATTGAGCCGATTAAGCCTTTTTTTTCTTGTTTTTTATTCAAATAATACTCATAAATCAATGTAAGAGCGATGATGAGACCGCCACCTATGAATATCCATCCGCCAATATCGGGCACAGAATACGCCCCAAAATTGAGCAACGCTTTATAACCAATCACAGGTGGTTGATAGGACATACCTGGTACTTTAATCGCTGCACTTGGGTCGAGGTTGTGACCATAATCGTAGCCCCAACGGTAAAAATCGCCCAATGCGACGACACCCGCCACGACCATTGTTCCTAAAAAGGCAATGAGCAAACTGCGTTTGCCAACCAAGGCGACAATCAAACCGAAGGCAACAAAAAGGGCAATCAAAATGGGCAATATGCCAAATTCTGGAAACATCTCTTGC
Organism: Saprospiraceae bacterium; assembly: GCA_043721685.1. Lineage (GTDB taxonomy): Bacteria > Bacteroidota > Bacteroidia > Chitinophagales > Saprospiraceae > JAAFJT01. The sequence continues at coordinate 10,368 of JAYSQG010000539.1, forward strand.
TTAATATGCCGCATACCGATGTAGTGGTTCAAGCCGTTGATGATGTCCACATCGCCACCTATTTTGTTGTGCCAAATTTGCATGGATAAACCTTCAGGGTATTGTGGTGCCCATAAATCAATGCGCCACAAAGGGAAAAGATATGAGCCTAACATCGCCACGGATGCTAAGGCAATGACGATACGAGACGTTTTCGTAATATTTTTCATTTATTGTATTGTTATTTTTTAGAACACAGATTTTACTGATTTACACTGATTTACACTGATTTTTCTTTTAGTTCCTTTCAGGATGACAAAGAAAAATCAGCGTAAATCAGTGTAAATCAGTAAAATCTGTGTTCTAAAAAGAATCAAATAACTATTTTTCAATGTAGCATTAAATGCAACAATTATTTCAAACCAATTGACGCATCTTTAGGTGCTTTATCACCCGTTCCCCACCGCAAAGCGACATTGC
>JAYSQG010000540.1:0-17748 GCA_043721685.1 Saprospiraceae bacterium
ATTCACCATTCACCATTCACCATTCACCATTCACCATTCACCATTCACCATTCACCATTCACCATTCACCATTCACCATTCACCATTCACCATTAAAATATTCACCCTTCCAATATTGACATCGCATTAACATTTTAACCCAAGTTATTTGTTGATTAAAAATTACCTTTGTTCTTGATCTTTCAACCAATCCTCCTATTCAATGAGAAAAACATCATTCCTTTTGCTGATAGCGGTCAGCGTTTCAGCTATTTTCTTTTCAAATTGTCGCATCAGTCCGATTGACGAAATTAAAACCGATCTAAATCAAGAGTGGGCGTTGCCTTTGATTGATACCCGAAAATCGTTTGGCGATATCATTGATGGCTTTGACCCGAAGGCTTATGTTCAGATTGGGACGGATAGTACGGTCATTTTGCGCTATAAAGGCAATTATACGACGCAATCGAGTCTCGATATTTTTGCTAATTTCAGAAATGTCTCTTTTCCAATCCTTGATTCGACGATGGCAGTGCCGTTTACATTGCCCAGTGGTGTGCATATTGACTACGTGGATGTGAAAAAAGGAACGCTTCGTTGGGGTATTGCACCTGCGCCTGAACCTTTAAATGTCACTATCTCTATCCCTCAATTGACTAAAAATGGGGTGGTATTTCGCAAAAATTTCAACCATAATGGCATCACACTCGATACAATTGAGATGGCAGGTTGGCGTTTGGCTGCGTTGAATGACTCAATTTATATTTATACAACGGCACGGAAAATCTCAAATGGGCAGTCTTTCAATTTGCAAGGCGGCGGTGGTTATCAGATTCAAAACTTTGAATTTGCTTATGCCAAAGGTTATTTTGGACAAAGTATTTTTGACGGACCACAAGACAGCATTGCGATTGATTTTTTTGAAAAATGGCAAAATGGCAGCGTTTATTTTGATAGTCCACGTATGATTATCACTTTGGACAATTCGTTTGGTGTGCCTGTACGCTCGATTATGCGGCAAGGTGAAGTCTTGACGCTTGACGGACGTCGGCTACCACTTCAAAGCCCTTTGACGGTAGGTGTTGACATCAATTATCCCAAAATTAACGAGGTCGGTCAATCAAAACGGACAGTCGTTGTTTTCGATAAAACGAACTCGAATATTGCTGAAATCATGAGTTCAAACCCTATTGCGATTCAATATGATATTGACGGTTTGACAAACCCAGACCAAAACAGGACAATAACGGGCTTTATGACCGATTCAAGTAAATTTGAATTGCAAGTAGAGGTAGAAGTGCCGATGATTGGTAAAGCTAAAAGTTTTGAATTGAATGATACTTTTGATATTAACCTCTCGCAAGCGACCGATGTGACACAAGCTGAATTTAAAATTATCACGGATAACGGCATGCCGATTGACATATCGCTTCAAGGCTATTTTGCCACCAGTAATGGTGCTATTATTGACTCAATGTACACCGCAAAGTCGCCTATACTGAGGGGGGCTTCTGTGAACAGTTTGGGCTTGCCGACCAGCATCACGACGACTGAAAACCTGATTACAATAAATGCCGAGAAATTGAAAAAAATACGTGGTGCAAAAAAGCTCATCATTCGATATTCGTTCTCAACAACAAACAATGGGACTGTGCCTGTTAAGTTGAAATCAACACAAGATGTACGGGTGCGCATAGGGGTGAAGTTTGGTTTGAAAACGCAATAGATTTAATCAAGATTTATAAAAGATTAAAGATGAATAAGCTCTGCGGTGTAACAGCTGCAGGGCTTATTTTTTTTATTGACTCATTTGCAATTCTCATTTTTTTTATGTTCTTTTGTAAAAATTTCAATATAAAAAATTGGCATTCCACAGAACATTCACACTCCATTACAGACAATTCTAATTCATTCTTCGGGTCTTTTTTTCTATATTTTTATAGAAAAACGTTCACACGCACGTCTTTTAATTATAACGACACAACAGATATTCCTTTGTCTTTGACAAATATGGGCTTATCTATTGTTGAAATTAAGCTTTGAAAACAACCGATTTAAGTATTAAACATTCACTAACAACTTTTAAACTTTAATCGTATGAGCAAATTATCTACTATTCTTTTTTTAGTAACACTGTTTTGTCTGGTTGACTCCTGTAAACTCCCTTATGACGATGTTGATTTGAACGTAAAACTCACTCCTGAGTATGCTGTCCCATTGGTTGAAACAACCATGAATTTGAAAGATTTATTTGAAGGATTTGATGGCAATGCTTACCTTCAAGTGCAGTCTGACGGCACTTATAAAATGGTTTATAAGAGCCAAGTGATTGAAACACCTCCTTTAAATTTGTTTGCAACCATGCCAGAAGTGCAAACCATTCCGATTATTCAATCTGATATTGCCTTGCCTTTTCCAACACCTTCAGGTATGCGCATAGATGCGATTGATTTCAAAAAAGGCTTTTTTAAATGGCGTTTTAATGCACAAACAACCCCGCTGACGGTGCGCATTTCCCTTCCTCAATTTACAAAAAATGGTCAAGCATTTTCAAAGACGTTTACTTTGACGAATGTGGCTGTTCGAGATTCTATTGACCTCAATGGTTGGCATTGTGAACCGACGATGGATAATATCGTCATTAGTTATCAAGCGAATAAGGCAAGTGGCGAATTCGTTTCATTGAACAATCAAGGCTTTTATGAGATCACTCGCTTTGAATCCAAGACTGTAAAAGGTTATTTTGGGCAATTTTTGCTTGTTTTACCTAAGGATTCCATTAGTTTCGACTTTTTTAAAAATTGGAAACCCAATGGCAAATTACGTTTTTCTGAACCAAAATTTATTTTTGATTTCGATAATTCTTTTGGCTTTCCGCTGCAAGCACGCATCTCATTTGCCGAATCAAACAACTTAGCAGGTCAAAAAATTACTTTACAAAGCCCTTTAACAACTGGCGTAAATCTATCTTTTCCAGCCTTAAATGAAATGGGTCTTTCAAAAAAGACTTCGCTTATCGTTGACAGTAAAAATTCAAATCTTACTGATATCATCTCCAGTTATCCAACAGCGTTTTCACAAACCTTTATTGGGATTACCAATTTGGGTAATACCACAAAAAATACAGGTTTTTTAAACGATGATAGCCGTTTGAAGACGTCCCTTTCTGTGGAAATTCCGCTTATTGGTACAGCCGAAAATTTTACAGCTTATGATACATTAGTACTCGATTTATCTAAGTTTTCAGAGGTGGCAGCTGCAGAATTCAAAATCACGACAGACAATGAGATGCCTATTGATATGGCTTTGCAGGGCTATTTTGTATCCTCATCTGGTGCTATCATTGATTCACTTGTTCTAAAAGAGCCGTTGATACTGAGGGGGGCGCCCACGACTGCCGCGGGTACAACTATAGGGACATCATTGGCTTATAATTTCATAAAAGTGGATGCTGTAAAATTCACGCGTATCCGTTCTGCAAAAAAAGTAATTATGAAATATACAATTTCGTCAACCAATAATGGGGCAAACCCTGTTCGCTTCAATTCTACACAGAAGTTTGGCGTAAAACTCGGTGTCCGTGTTGGTTTGAACCTTTAAGTGCCCAAAATCCCTTTTTCGAACATCCAAAACTTTTAATAAAAATGAACAAATTCTACATACGCATTATACTTTTTTCTCTTTTTTTAAATCAGACACTGAGTGCTCAACAAGAGCAAACACTGCATTTTGCCACAGATTTGTGGCAGTCGAACTTAACAAATCCAGCCTTTTTGCCTTCTGGTAAAAATATTCATATCAGTTTACCAAGTCTGTATTTTAATGCAAATTCACCGTTATCAATACGTGATTTAATTGTTCAGAAAAATGGCAAGCGGGTTATTGCGCCTTTTTATGGTCAATGGCTCGACAAATTGGAAAAGATGAATTATTACAACGGTGATGCTCAGATGTTGACAGCGGCTGTGTCTTTTCCTATTTCGGAGCATTTGCAGGTGAGTGGACATCATCTCATATCCAGTTCTCAAAACTATATAGTTCCGCGCGATGCAGCGAGCCTGCTCATACGTGGTAATGGGCAATTTGTCGGGACCGCAGCCGAGTTTGGTACGCATGTCAGTACTGATTTGAGAAGCGAATTTGGCTTGGCTATAACTTATCATGACGAGCTTTTCTCATTAGCAGGCCGTATAAAAAGTCAAAACGGGATAGCGGGAGTTTTTTCTCGAGGCGATAAATTAAGGTTGACAACAGATACTTCATTTTATGCTTTGCGGCTGACGACCGACTATGATTTAATGATGTTTCAACCTGACCAAAAGAACCTTTTGAGCAATGCTTTTCTCAATAATGGGGGTGTTTCTGCCGATTTCGGCTTAAAAATCAACCTTGGAAAACTCAAATTATCGGCTTCGGTACTCGATGCAGGTGGTTCTATTCATTGGAAAAAAGGCGGCAGAACGTATTCGACAACGGGTGATATTGATTTCAGAGGTTTTAGTAAAATTGATGTTGAGAATACCAGTTTCCATCGGATTATGGATACCATCAAAACGGCATTGAATATTTCGGAATACGCCGGCGGCAATTTTACTCAAAACCTACCTCTGCGGGTTTATATTGGTGCTAATTATGAAGTCACCGAAAATTTCCGTGTCGGCGGCTTGTTTTATAGTGAAACTCTGAATGAAGAGACCAAATACGGTGCGATGGCAAATGTCACAGTGAATTACCTGAAATGGTTACGGTTAGGCGTGACATTGGGCTTGCGCAATGAATCCAAAGCCAATTTGGGCATTCATGCAGGTTTGACGCTGTACAAAACGGCACAACTTTTTTTTGTTACGGACAATATCCTCGTTTATGGAACGCCGTTTGCGACCAATACATTTAATGGACGCATCGGATGTAATTTGCTTTTTGGTAAAAATACAGATGAAAAGCTGACAAAGAAGATAAAATCATCTAAAATGACAAAGCGATATGGGACGATATGGTAGTTAGTATCTTTTTTAAAGCACTTTCTAACTGAAGTAGTTACGAGACTTTTTTCAATAAAACCCATAGTTTTTATTTCAATACTTATTAATTTTCATATCTTCGTGTCAGTTATTCATTAACAATATTTTAAAAAATCACATTACTCATGTCAATGTTTACTAACACAACGGATAAAAAGCAAGTGACCAACAATAACAGGTCAACACCGGTCGGCAATATTAATACTGAGGGGTTGACTTGTATCATTGCCAAAGGAACGGTGATAGATGGTAAAATCACTACAACTGAAAATATGCGCATTGATGGCAAAATAAAAGGACAAGTGGTGTGCGACAAACGGCTGGTTATGGATGCCGAAGGTGTTGTCGAGGGCGATGTTCAGGCAGGAGAATCAACCATAAAAGGCAGGGTTATCGGTACAGTTTCGGTCATCAATACCCTACATTTGCTCGAAACGTCTTTCATTAAAGGCGATATAAAAGCTAAGAAATTGCACGTTGAAGAAGGGGCTAAATACGATGGTAAATGCCTTATTGGATAGTACTTTATCTAGGTTTTTTGATATAAACATAAAAGTCAATCGTTTACACAAGCGATTGACTTTTTATTTGTTGGTGATTAAAAAATACTGAGGGGTAAAAAAAGTAGCAATCACTACTATCCTATAATAAATAACACTTAACTTCACCCCCCAATATGGGACGTATAAATCAGGAAATAGTTGAGTTTGCTTTTTCGACGAAAACTACGCAAACTTATGAATTGAGCCTATTGGTAGGTGCAGACAGCATCTATTATTTGGTCAATGATGCACAATTGAATGTATTGGCTTTGAAAAGTTTTCACTTCGACCATCGGCGTGAAAAATCTGCTACGGCTCATTTAAAAGCGGTATTCATTGAAGATGAAATGCTGAAACTGCCTTTTCGAACAACGAAAATTGTTTTCACCACACCTCATTTTACACTCGTACCCACCAAGTTCTACGATGATAAAAGTCGTTTAGCCTATTTTGAAAACTTGACAACTCTAAATGGAGAAGAACATTTTGATTTTGATATTATAAAAAACATTGAATCACACAATGCTTATCTTGTCGAAAACGCATTTGTTGATGCGTTGAAAGCAACTTTCCCACAAGCACAATATTATCATTATATGACAGCTTTGGTTCAAGGGTATCAAAAGATTGCCTCAAACCGCGATGGGCATCAGATGTTCGCAAATGTCCGCGATGGTCAGGTTCAAGTGCTGTTTTTTGATGGCAAAGAATTGATTTTTGCTAACTCGTTTCCTTACAAGACATCACAAGACTTGGTTTATTTTATTTTAAATGTCTATGAGCAATTCAAACTCAACCCTGAAGTGACCCCCCTCAGTATCAGTGGCTCTTTGACTGAAGATTCCGATATTTTCAAGGTCATTTATCGCTATATTCGGTATATCAGCTTTGTCAACACACCGCCTTATTTCCGCTTTGGGCAACAATTTACAGGTATTCCACAGCATTTTTATTTCGATTTGTTTTCTATTAAGCTGTGTGGTGATGGACATTGATTCATAGATTTATCCTTAAAACTATCCAACAACGCTATGCTACCTTTCATTTTCGATATGTCGCTCCCTTTCAAAGACGCTGTTTTTGTCTTTGCCATACTCCTGTTTGTCATCTTGATAATGCCTATTTTATTAAAAAAAATCCGTATTCCGGGCATTGTTGGGCTTATTTTGGCTGGCGTAGCGATTGGACCCAAAGGCTTTTACCTCATCGAATTGGACGCAGCTATAAAACTTTTGAGTACGATTGGTCTGCTCTATATCATGTTCCTCGCTGGTTTAGAAATTGACTTCCGAGACTTTCAGCGCAACCGCAACAAAAGTATTGTTTTTGGTATTCTGACTTTCAGCATACCCCTCAGTATAGGTACTATAACGACACTTTATATACTCAATTTTTCGTTCACTTCCGCGCTTCTTTTGGCTTCGATGTATGCCACCCATACACTTATTTCATATCCTATTGTCTCTCGTTTGGGTGTGACCAAAAATGAAGCCGTTACAATAACCGTCGGCGGCACTATTATTACGGATACAGCCGCACTTTTACTGTTGTCATTCATCACAGCCAGCGCAAAAGGGGGGTCTTGGGACGCTATTGCCTTGAAAATAGGTATTTCGTTTGCTGTTTTCCTTGTAGTCGTCATGGGCATTTTCCCACGTATTGCACGTTGGTTTTTTAAGAATATTGAAGCAGAAGGTGCATCACAATATATCTTCGCACTACTCATTGTTTTTGCCTCGGCTGTTGTGGCAGAATTGGCGCAAATAGAGCCGATTATCGGGGCATTTATGGCAGGTTTGGGTCTCAATCGCCTTATTCCACATTCTTCGGGGTTGATGAATCGTATCAATTTTACAGGGAATGCGCTTTTTATTCCCTTGTTTTTGATTTCAGTAGGTATGCGCGTTGACCTCAACGTGCTTTTTGCAGACATCAATTCATGGAAAGTTGCCATTACGATTCTCACGGTCGCTTACACCACAAAATGGATAGCGGCATTTTTGACGCAAAAGATTTTCAAGTATTCTGTGACTGAACGGCAAATTATATTTGGGTTAGGTAGTTCTCATGCAGCCGCGACATTAGCCATCATTCTCATTGGTTTTGATTTAAAACTATTCGACGTTTCTGTACTTAATGGCACAATTTTGATGATTTTAGTTACCTGCCTTGCCTCCACTTTCATTACAGAAAATGCTGCTAAAAAGCTGGCAATCAAAGAATTAGAGAAAGCAGCCGCCGATACTGAGGGGGTAGAACGCATCCTCGTACCCGTTGCCAATCCTGCCAATTTTGAGACTTTGATTGACTTGGCAATTATGATAAAAAATCCAAAATCGGACGAACCCATTTACCCATTGTCTGTCGTCAATGACGATGCCGAAAGCCGCAAACACATTTTGTTGAACGATAAACTTTTTGAAAATGCCATCAGCCATGCACGAGCCGCCGAGGTTGAAGTTGAAGTTATTTCAAGAGTAGATTTAAACGTTGCGGGTGGCATTATCCGTGCCGTCAAAGATTTAGCAATTTCGGATATCATCATTGGTTGGAACGGAAAACCATCGGCGGTTGATATTTTTTTTGGTACAATCATGTCCCACGTTTTAGAGAAAACTGCCCAAACCGTTTTAGTTTCTAAAATCAATCAGCCGGTCAATACATTCCGTCGCCTCGTCGTTGTCGTGCCACCTCAAGCAGAATTAGAAATAGGTTTTAACCATTGGATAACGATTTTAGAGCGTTTTGTCGCTCAATTAGGCGCAAAATTGACTTTTTATAGTGTCGAAAGTCCCACTGATGCCTTAAAAGAGCGATTAAACAATCATCGTTCTTTGCTACAATCCGACTTTTTGACCCTACCACATTGGGAAAATATCAACGATATTCAAAAATTATTGAAGAGAGAGGATTTGCTCATTGTCGTCAGCGCACGAGCACATACGCTTTCCTATTCAAAGGTAATGGAGCGATTGCCGCGTGTTTTGTCACAAGATTTTGAAGCACATTCTTTCCTCATTTTATTTCCAGAACAGGCTTTGAGGGAGGATACTAAGGGGGTGAGTCAGCAGTTTGTAGGGTGAAGGGAGTTACATTTCTGCTCTTCCCAAAGCGTGATTATCTTTTTCAAATGGTCTATTTCTTTGTTTTGTCCTTCGGTTTTGGTGCGGAGACGTTCTAATTCTATGAGAAGGGTTTGTTCGCTGTTACTGATTATGACGTGATTGCCTGAATTTCCATTAAAACTATGCGCTATTTTATCTCCAAAATTCAATATTTCTTCAATGGACACTTCAAAGGCTTGGGCTATTTGGTTCAATCTGGATAGTTGCACATCTGTATCACCTCTTTCTATTTTTGAATACGCTGTTACGGAAATACCCAACATTTCCGCTACGTTTTCTTGGGATAACTCCTTCAAAGTCCTCAAACTGCGAATTTTATTGCCTATCATTTTTTCGAGTGTCATTTTAGCAACTGTTGGTTTAAAAATAGTAAGTGAGAAAATGTATTTAGATTTTGATAATTTAAGTTCTTTGTAATGAAAAATAAATATTATCACTACTTATTTTTCTCTGAAAACAAACAAAGGTAAACAAAAATTAAAATTGTTACACTTTTTTCAAATTTTTTTAAATATCTTAAAACTAAACTTAAAATGACAAAAAAACTCTACATTTTATTATCCCTAATTGCCTTTATAGCTTTTGGATGTAAAAAGAAAGATGAAGTTAAGCCTTTACCGACAGTGGATTTTTCTTACAGCCCAGTTAATCCTATTGCTCCAGGAACTGTGACATTTACAAATCAATCTCAAAACGCCACAACTTATTTATGGAATTTTGGGAATGGTCAAACTTCAACTTTGGCAAACCCTTCTGTAAACTATACGACGGGTGGTATATTCTCTGTTACTCTATCAGCAACAGGTGACGGTGGTACGAGTACAGCAACTAAAAATATAACTGTGACAGGAACCCCTACTGCCGATTTCACTTTTAATCCCCAAAATGCTCGCGCGCCAACAGCAATTACTTTTACGAGTACTTCTCAAAACGCAGTATCTTATTCTTGGGATTTTGGGAATGGTCAAACTTCAACCGTACAGAATCCATCTATAAATTATTCAAGTGGCGGTACATTTACTGTAACCTTGACTATAACAGGTCAAGGAGGGCTTACAAATAAAACGACGAAATCTGTTACGATTCTGCCCACATATACAATAGTTGGGATTACGAGCCTAACAATTTTGAATTATCCAGCTACTAAAACAGATGGTTCGAATTGGGATCCAGCAATAAATGGTACATTCCCCGATGTATATTTTAACATAACGGTTTCAGGTACAACTAATTCCTTATATTTACTTCCTTCAAGTAGTAGAATAGAAGATTTGAGGATAGCTGATTTACCTAAAGGATGGGCAACGACTGATGGAACTGCATTTTACAATCATGTTAATTTAAATCAAATTATAGATGTTGATTTATACGATTATGATAGTATTGGTTCTAATGAATATATGGGGACAGCTACTTTTGATTTTAGGACTTATATTACTCCTACAAATCCATATCCAACTACCGTTACAGTTACAAAGGGTACTACAAGTATTAAATTGGGTTTAGTTTGGAAATAATGCTGAGAGTATAAATTTAAATTTATAAAAACTACAAAAGCCGCTTCCCCCACAATGGAAAGCGGTTTTTGCCTTTTATACTCAGTATATTTCTCCAAAAACGTTCTCAAATCGCTTTTTTTTCGTAAATTTGCCCCGTTTTTCAGAAGTGATACATTTATCACTAAAATCGAAAAGCCAATAATTAGAAAAAATGGGAAATATAGTTGCCATAGTCGGTCGCCCAAATGTGGGCAAATCTACTTTTTACAATCGCCTCGTCGGTGGACGGGAAGCCATCGTTGACAATGTTTCGGGCGTGACACGCGACCGCAAATACGGTATGACAGAATGGAACGGGAAAAAATTTAAAGTCGTTGATACAGGCGGTTTTGTCGAAGGTTCTGACGATATTTTTGAAACGCAAATCCGTTCGCAAGTGCGTTTGGCGTTGGAAGAAGCCGATGTCATTGTTTTTATGGTGGATGCCACAACAGGTTTGACCGACCTCGACGAAGACATTACTGAAATGTTGCGTCGCACACGTAAACCTGTGATTTTGGCAGTTAACAAGGTGGATAATCCAGCTTTACAACTTGCTGCCAATGAATTTTGGAGTTTGGGCTTCGAGGAGGTGTTTTTTATCGCTTCCATTTCAGGTTCAGGTTCGGGCGATTTGCTCGATTCGGTGGCTGAAAAAATCGAAAATGTTGAACCATTGGAAACAACATTGCCAAAACTCGCTATTCTCGGACAACCGAATGTCGGTAAATCATCGCTTTTGAACGCCCTTTTGGGCGAAGAAAGAACGATTGTTACGGACATCGCAGGAACGACCCGCGACCCAATTCATACGCATTACAACAAATTTGACAAGGAATTTATCATTGTGGACACCGCAGGTATGCGTAAAAAAGCCAAAGTCCATGAGGATTTGGAATTTTACTCCGTCATGCGTGCCATCGAAGCGATTGAAGAATGTGATGTCGCTTTGTTGATGATTGACGCTCAAACGGGTGTCGAAGCGCAGGACATGTCTATTTTTAAATTGATACTTGACCGCAAAAAAGGCGTTGTCATTTTGGTCAATAAATGGGATTTGGTTGAAGAAAAAGGTGCGAACACAGCGCGTGACCATGAAGCCATCATCAAAGAACGCATTTCACCGTTCAATGATGTGCCTATTATTTTTGTTTCTGCGAAGGAAAAACAACGGATTTTACGTGGGGTCGAACTCGGTCTTGAAGTTTTTGAACGCCGCAGTTTGAAAATCAAAACCTCTGTTTTGAACGATTGGCTCGAAGAAGTAACCGCACATTATCACCCGCCCGCACATCGTGGGCATTTGATAAAAGTGAAATACGTCACGCAAATTCAAAACCTACATTATCCCGTTTTTCAGTTTTTCTGCAACCACCCGAAACACGTTCCAGAAAACTACAAACGGTATTTGGAAAATAAATTAAGAGAGAAATTCAACTTTACAGGTACGCCTATTGCATTGATTTTCAAGGAGAAATAAAACTTTTATAAGTAGTTACTTTATCTCTAAAATTCATGTCGGCTAAGAGATTGTTTTTAAATAGTTTTTTAGCCGACATTTTTTTTTGGGTTTATAATTATTTTCATTTAAGAATGGTCGTTTAATAAAACGAATATGAATTAAAAAAATCTAATATCAATATTAGGAAATATGAAACAATACATTTAGCTTTATGGCATGAAGTGAAAAAATTAACTACTTCTACTTCTACTTCTACTTCTACTTCTACTTCTACTTCTACTTCTACTTCTACTTCTACAAAGTAGGAAATAGAAACAAACTAAAACTGAAAACCCTTTTTGTAAACAAAACACATTGAAGTAAGATGAAAATAGTGATAAAATTTCTTTAAAACCTTTGTTTAACTTGTTCTAAGTTAAACCTAATTCTATTTTAACTAATTATTGATGCGTGTCAATATTTAGTCAGCTATATTATTGCTTTCGTTAAACCTTATTCTTTAACCTTTAAACCAATGACTCATGTTTGATTCTTCTTAATGTCTATTCCACAACTTTGATTCAACTGAATCACAATTCCTTTTTGCTTAAAAACAAATCAGGCGCACACGATGTACGCCTGACGAACTTACCCACGATTTGCCGTCAGGTGGTAAGTTTGATATTTCTATCACAACAAAATTAATTTATTAAAATGAAAAAATCCATTTATGCTTTAGTTTTTGGTATTTTTATTCTTTCAAGTTCATGTCAAAAGGACATAGCCCTTGAAACATCTAAAAAAGATGATACACCAACTAAAACGGCTATTCAAAAAGGTAAATCCAATACGTTTGCTCAACTTTCATATAGTAAGTATGGAGATTGTGGGAATGGTGTTTATGCCGAAAATGGGATGCTTGTATTCACAGATGTTAATCATTTTAAAACGACTTTAGAATGTTTAGAGCAGCAAATACAAGATAATAATCAAGTTTTTGAAAATCAATATGGCTCATTAACAGACGACCAAGTTGCAGATATATTAGAGACCAGCAACTTTAATGAGTTCCAACCATTAATAGATTTTGAAAACGGTTTAATAGGTTATAAATCATTGCGTAACAAGGTAGAAGGGCAAGTTAGTAAATGGCTTAACAAACCTGATTTGGATATGAATACTTATCCACGAAATGTGCCAGTTATAGGTCAAAGCATGAGGACACTGGTAAATGAATCTTATCAAGTTAAGATTGGTAACCAGATAATTGATTTAACAGTTAACTCAAATGGGTATAGCGCATTTGCACCATCAAGCACTTGTGGTATGCTGGGTTTTTCTCGTGACGTAGTTACCTTTGAAAATGGAAATAAGAAATTAGTAATGAATTGTGGACTCGCTCCGGCCTTATTTGGTTCAACAGTAGCAGGTGAAGCCTATGTTTACAGAAAAAAGAATGGCACATGGTTTAGGTATCCAACAAGAATCAATTCCCAGATAACAGGGACTTTACTGACGCTAAATTGTAATTTTGACCAAAATTTTAGTCGATTTGATAACGTCAGAAATTGGGCTTCTGTTTATGCAAAATATAGAACTTGGTTTAGACCAACAATGATGGCACAGGACTATCAAATATTTTTTGGCGTTGAGTTACCAAACTTTAGTGTATATCGCCAAATGAACGTTGATGTTTGGTATTAAATCATTTATAGCTGCCTTGAATACTTATTTTTTCTATAAAATTATAAATAAAATACATACTCAAGGCAGCTTTTATCGACAAATAAAAAAACAATGAAAAGAATATTGACATTAATCTTATTACAATTAGTTTCAGTTAAATCTTTAGTCTCTCAAACAGAGATTAAAGACACAAGTAATGTACACGATTGGACCATGACTGGTAGCGTACACATTTTTACCAAACAAAAAATAAAACAGAATTATCAACCTCTGCCAGGACTTAGTATTTACACAAAACCCACTACAGATTTTGCTTTTGAAGTAACCCGTTTTTTCAAACTAAAAAAGGGCTGGTTAAGTAGTCTTGGTTTTCGACTTGGTATGTTATCTTCTGATGTAGGTATTGATATAGCCGAAGATATAACGCGCAATGGTTATCCTTTTGATAATTATGACAAAGGCACGCTGCCCTATATTGCATTTAAAGGTTTAATACGTAAAAAAGTTTGGGAAGAAGATAGATTGAGTATTCAACAAGGTTTAGGTTCTTCTTTTGTATTAGTACCTCCTGGTTTTGCGAATTTTTCGGTTAGTTCTTTATCAACAGGTGTAGAAGTCCCTTATTTTAGAGTGAGGGGGTCTTATAATCCCAGCAGGCTTCCCTTCTTTAGCGCACTTTCAGAAACATCTCTTGTTTACACAAAAGACGGAGAAAAAAAGTGGTTATTGAGTATTTCTTTTGAAATTGCACCTAAAACAGTTATTGAATCCAACTACATTTTTTACACAAAAACAGGGGAATTAAAAGGTGTTTTAACCCGCAGTTATCAACAATTAGGTATTCACTTCGGCTGGTTTTGGACAACTAAAAAAAAGCGAAAGAAAGCAGATGTTGAATAAAAAATACTGAGGGGGGTATTTTAATATTAAATGAATTGCGAATAAATTAAAATTTTAAAATGTTTGTAATTTCTATAAAAATAAATATTAGCAAACTATAAAGATATGATTAAAATAGACATTAAAACATTCACCTTAGCTATAATTTTTTTGCTAAATCAATATACTTTAGTCTCTCAAACGAAAGCACCACGAAATAATAAGGGTTGGGAAATAATATTTTCCCCTGGTTTAGCTATAAAAGAAAATATTAAACCCGATTATCTAAATACACCAGATTTAGATGTTTATTCAAGGCGAATGTTGGGGCTTGACCTCAATATCTCTCGCTCTTTTAGTTTGTCTGACAAAAGTTATTTAAGTATTGGTGCGGCATTGGGTAAATACAAAGCGGGAGTTGGATATTCTTTCAATAAAAATCTATTAGACAGCATTAAATTAATAAGCAATTTTGCTTCATCTTATGATAATGGGGGTTCATCTTTATATTTTTCATTGACTTCTAAATATAACTACAGTATTTTCAAAAAAAATGTAAATGAATTTTTTGTAGGTATTGGTGTTAATCTAAACTATATAAAGCCTTCTTTTTATAAATTTGGAGACCGTACAAGTCATTTAATTTTAAATGGTAATTTTAATGACAATAAACAACCTTTTTTATCAGGAACAATATCCATTTCTTATAGATGCCAAATCTCTGATAGACTTTATTTCGTAACTGGGCTGTCTCAAAATTATTCTCCTTCAATAGTTTTTAATGGCAGTTATAAAATTTATACTAAAACAAATATTGTATCAGGAAATATTGAAAAACAATTTTCTCAAACACAAATTAATTTAGGTCTATTTAAGTCTTTTACACCTAAAAGTTATACGCCCAAGAAAACAATACAATATAAGTTAGAATGTGATTCACTTGATTTTTATGGTAAAGGTTGGGGAATGTCTTTTACATCTTATATTGTGCCTAAATTTAGTGTTGTTCAAAATCCAACATCCACTACAACATTGTTTTATTCAAAACCAAGACTTTCTTATAAAGGTGAATTTAGTAAATTGACCCCCCTTAGTAAAAAATCTTTTTTGAAAATGACATTAGCTTATGGTAATTTTATGTATGACCAAGGCTTGAAAGTTGAACAAAGTGAAAGCATTTCAGGAAAAGCGATAGATGTGTATGAAAAATTTAGTCCCGGTATGCGGTACTTGGCTCTTACAGCACAATATAATTATGTCTTATTTACAAATGAATATCAGGCACTAACAATGGGTTTAGGTGCATCTGTGAACAGGGTTCTGCCTGAGTTTATGGACGATCTACTGAAAACTGACGATATACAGTTAGGTAGGACAAGAATATATTATCAATTAGACGCATTTACGTCTGGTGTGCCCGAATCAATAGGTCGTCCTTTTTTGAGTGGTGTTTTTGATGTTTCGTATTGGTCAAAAATAGATGAGCGTTTTTCTTTTTATGTTTCTCCATTTGTAGAAATAGGCGATAAAAAAGTTATGGTAGGTAATTATAAAATCTATGGTCGTAAAAATACTTACGAGGGTTTGATTCATAAAAAATTTCAGCAATTGGGTTTGCGATTGGGCGTGTTTTATATGTTACGTTAAAAATTATCGTCTATGACAATTTCTGTGGCCACATATATAGCATCGGAATTATCTACTAATTGGAACAATGCCCACGGTAAGAACTTTTAAACATCACCCCCTCAGTATTGACCAATACTGAGGGGGCTGTTAATATAAACAATGTATTTTCTGTTAAGAATATAAGCCCAAAGCAAATTCTGCCAAGGCTTCATTTTTGCGCATTGAATTGATATCGTTGAGATTTACTTTATTAAAACTCGGGTTTTTGACATGAATAGGCACATTCAGCGCATTCCAAGTCTGTACAATATCCACGTCTTCCTCTGGCGATGAACCAATACCTCCTTTAAGTGTAGGCGCACTTCGTGTAGGCGTATCGGGTAGCATGAGTGGGTTCATTTTGAAAACGGAAGCATCAAACTGGTCAACACTGTAAATAAACTTAATAATATCGGTGGTTTGTTCCCAATTATACCAATACGCCGCCTCTTCAAGTTGCAGTGGAATGAGTTGAGGGTCTCTCCTACTCTCTTGGCGCAACCACATAGATTCTCCTTTTTCAAACATAACAACTTTATCGCTGAACAAATCGTAGTCAGGAATCCCAAAATCGAGGGCTTGGATAAACGCCCCAACATATAAATCCTTTGCCGTTTGATTCGTTACACGCACTTTCATATTTCTGAACCAAGTGCCTGTATTCGGTTTTTGCAAAAGTGTTGCCGTCACCCCCTCAGTATCAGAGCGTTGCAAAAGCGTTTCCGAACCATCTTGTTCGACCACAAATACCTCAATTTTCAAAGCATCTTTGGGTAAAGCACTCGCTGAATGGTTTTCTAAATCTGTCAAATATTGCCATTGTGAAATGTGCCGAATGTTGCGTATCAGGGCATCCACGGCGTTTGTATTTGTCGCCGAATTATCGCCGACAGGTGCGACAAGAGGTCTAAAAATGTCATTGGGTTTTGTTAAATAAAGCCGTCCTTTTGACAACACCAATGTATAATCCGCTTCCTTTTCCTGTTCAACCAAAGCCATAAAATCTTTATTTTCTTTATCAAAAAATGCTGCTAATAAGCGATCAATCATCGGCTTCGGCACCCCCTCAGTACCTCGGGGTTTTTCGTCTTTGTTGTTCAAAAAAATGCGAAATTGACGTGTTGACAAACCGTTTAGCCGTGCATTGAACGGTTTTTGTGCCAATAGTTTTTTCGATTCCATATCGAAATCTACTGCTGCCGTATCTAATTCTACATCTGTAACTCGTCCAACCAACTCTTTATCCTTTGAAAACTCAACAGTAACAGTTGTTTTACCAGCTACAACGCCGTGCATTTCGCCTCGGTTGATGTGGTAATTTCGCATGGCTTTATTGAAACTTAAAGCCGCAAACGCCGATTTTTCGTCGACCGATTTGCCGATAAATCCCATACTTTTCATGTCCGCAAAATCGGCTGGGGCGTATAGTTTGGGTCGTTGGTCATATTTATATTTCAACTGGCATTGAATATGGCTGTGCAAATCGCGGTAGCTCACAAAGCCGCCTGTGTTTTGCAAAAGATCTAACATAACCAATGAAAAAACGCCCCGATGTAAGATTGGATCTTCCTCCGCAGGCTCGTTGCTTTCGGCAGCAGCGAACTGAATATAGCGTCCAGAAGGTAATATTTCCTCTAAACCTTTGTTTTTGAAGTCATTAGGCTTCAATTTGTTGCTAAAAATGAAATTTGACCAAGCACGTTGTTTAAAAACAAAATCAATTGTTCGCTTGACTCTTGGCACCAAATCGGCTGTCATTGTACTCCGTGTATTGTCGCCACTGCTGCAACAATCAAAAATGGCGGTGATATGCGCTTGCGTTTTTGTCCAAACTTGATGCAGCAAATACCGCAACTCTTTGTCGGCAAG
>JAYSQG010000541.1:0-19236 GCA_043721685.1 Saprospiraceae bacterium
GGAGAGAGTCCATTTCCATATACACCAACCGCAAAGGATAACAACTGAACGATTGCCCTTTTTTGAAGAGTTGCGAAATGACTTTTTCGCTTTTAAGGCGTTCAGTGCGGTGGAAACGGAAATCCATTTTTTTTTAAAATGATGAACTATGAATGATGAGTGATGAATTACTAAGTGGAAAACCATAATTATTCATCATTCATCATTCACCATTCATAATTATTTCAAGCGTTTTTCGTCAGAAACCGTTAGTTTCCAACGACCTTGAGCACGGCGGCGTGCCAATACTCTGCGACCGTTTTTAGATTCCATACGAGTACGGAAGCCGTGCTTGTTTGCACGTTTGCGGCGTGATGGTTGAAATGTTCTTTTCATCGTATTTCGATTTTAATTTTTAAACTTGCGAATGAATTACACGTTTTTCGAAAGGTCGTCGAAAAAGCGGTGCAAAGGTATCATTTTATCATCGGATAGACAAACGATTTTCAAAAAAATGAGAAAAAACTCACTTCGGTTCATTTACCACATTCTTTTTTTGTTTTTTTTACTTTTTATTGGGCAAAATTGCCAAACCAAACCACGCGATGTGTCAATGGCTTTTTATCATTGGAAAACAACTGTAGATACGAGTGTTTTTCAAAATATAAAAAACGAAAAAATCTATGTTCGTTTGTTTGATGTGGATTGGGATGAGGAAACAAAGTCGCCTAAACCGCTTGCTGAACTGCGGAGTGTTGAGTCCTTTAAAAATGCTAAAAAAATCACACCTGTTGTTTTCATTACAAATAAAACATTTAGCCAAATTGTTGAAAATCAAATAGATCTGCTTGTTTTGAACATTTTTGATAAAATTAAGAAAAATACTGATGGCACATCCCGAAGCAATCGGAAAGGGACTACCTTCGATGAAATTCAATTCGATTGTGATTGGACAGCAACGACACGGGACCGTTATTTTTATTTTTTAAAAAAAGTAAAAACATTGTTTTTTGATAAAAAAATAAGTGCAACGATTCGTTTGCATCAGGTCAAATTTATGGATAAAACAGGCGTGCCCCCAGTGGACAGAGGCATGTTGATGGCTTACAATATGGGCGATTTGGACGATAGGGAAACGGATAATTCTATTTTAAATATAGAAACTTTGAAAAGTTATTTGAAAAATTTTGACCGCTACCCCCTTGAACTTGACGTGGCTTTGCCGATTTTTAGTTGGGGCATCGTGTTTCGAGATGTTCAAGCGGTAAAAATTATTAATAATTTATCAAAAAAAGAACTCTTAAATACCCCTCAGTATAAAACGCTTTTTCAACAAAACGCGGACAATCATTTTGTTTTATTAAAAAATCAATACCTCAAAGGCTTGTATTTGTATGAAAATGATGACATTCGCATCGAGGAAGTACCCCTCAGTAATTTGAGGTCGGCAGCACATTTTTTATCCCAACATATTAAAAATCAACAACTTACAGTCGCTTTTTATCATCTTGATTCGGCGACATTGCAACAATATCGGTATGAAGACTTGGAAAATATATCTCAAATATTTAGATAAAACGCCCGTTTTTTCACGATGTCGAAACCTCGTGATAGCCTTTTGTCTCTTGCTTTTTGCAGTTTTGCCTTATCGAATCGGCAAATCGGACTGCGGCATCGCAACGCCTGCACATTACTCGTTTGTGCATCTCGATTTGTTGGCTTGGCAATCGGATTATGCGCCTTATTTGATGGGCTATCAAGTTATCAATGATATATATTCATTACAAAAACGCAACGCACAATACGATGATAACATTCTCGAATGGCGAGGTCGGTTCTGCGATATTCCAGATTCTGCCGATGTCGCTCAACTCGTTTTTCAATCATCTGTTGACGAATTGAGCAACCTCCGTGATGCCGCTGCAAAAAGAAAACGCGAGGGTTATTTTCAACTTCAAGGCAACACTTTCGCTGAAGTCTTAAAACAAAATGGCTGTTTAGAGACGATAGATTACTTGATTTTTGCTAAAACCTGTGAAAAATATTGTGTAAAAGGTGAGTTGTGGGATGAAAAGCCCAAAGACGCAGCTCAAATGTTTTTCCTTATAAATCGAGGTAAAACAGAGTTTTCGAGGACAAAATCACCTTTTTTGAAGCTTCGCTATACTTACCAAATGCTGAGGTTGGCGCATTATGCCAAGGATTATCAAGCTGTTTTGAATGTTTGGGATAATATGATTCCAAAAATAGATAGGATTCAAAGTTTGATGAATTATTGGGCATTGGCACACAAAGCAGGGGCGTTAAGATCCTTGGGTCGGCGTGCAGAAGCGGCTTATTTATTCGCCGTTGTGTTTCGCTATTGCCCTTCAAAACGACAACAAGCATTTGAAAGTTTTGATATTCGTACAGAACAAGAATGGCAGGAATGTCTTAATTTTTGCAAAAACCCGCAGGAACGAGCCGCTTTGTATGCCATAAGAGCCAGTTATGACAAGGCTCATGCGCTCGACGATATGGTTGAACTCTACAAACTTGACCCTAAAAATGAGCATTTAGACATGCTTTTAATTCGTGAAACACTGCGTATGGAAAAAATCATGCTCGGTTCAGATTTTCGGACAGGGCGTTTAGACAGCAAAACGGTGAAGGACACGCGGACTTATTTGGGGCGGCTCATTACGTTTTCTAAGTTTTGTGCCGACAAAAGCATCGTTAAAAGCCCTGCTTTATGGCGGACTACTGAGGGGTATCTGCGACTACTCGATGGCGATTGGCAAATGGCTTTGGCAACACTTTATAGGGCGCGGAAAACACCTGGCATTAACAATTTGATGATTGAACAAATTGAAAACTATGTTTTGTTGGCACGCATCATGGGTTTGCAAGTTGCTGATAGTCAAATGGATAGCACCGTTGCTGTTATAAGAGCAAGCCGAGCGTTTGCTTCTGATGCAGATTTTGACCCTATTTTAAAACAAAAACTAAGTTCTATTTTTAGGCAAAGCGGCAATATCGGTGCAGCTTTTTTATGCGAAAAAAGCCTCGGCGATTTAGAAAAAAATCCGACAATGGCACTTGTTGAAGACCTCATTCGGTTGTGCCAAAAACAAAACAAAACGCTTATTGAACGAGAATTGACAACCGAAGGCGGCAAAACAATCGAACCGCAACTTTGGGATTTGAAGGGCATGTATTACCTCAGCCGTTTTCAGCTTGAAGCGGCTACCGAAGCCTTTAATCAAGTACCTCCCGAACGACGTGTGCGACGTTACACACCATTTGCGGATAATATCAAAGACTGCATAAAGTGTCCGTCAAGCGATACGACGGGGGTTATGGACAAATATACGTTTGTCAGGACTTTGTTGGATTTGCAATATCGCGCCAATGCTGCCCTCGATCAAGCTGCACCTTACTATTACAAACTCGGTTTGGGCTACTACAATATGACCTATTTTGGCAACAGTAGTGGGCTTGCAGATGCGTTTCGGGATTGGCGGTCGTGGCAACGCATCAATCAAGGAAAAAATGTTTTTCCAGTCAAAAACAATCCTTTGGGCAATATGGAAGTCTTGGATTGCTCGATTGCAAAGCATTATTTTGAGTTAGCACGACAATTGTCTTGGAATTCTGACCGTGAATTGTCTGCAAAAGCCGCATTTTGGGCAGCCAAATGTGAGCAAAATCTGTTTTTCATCAGTGCCGAAAATCATTATCGGACGGGCAGCAAATTAGTGCCAGACCTCCCCCCTCAGTATCGGACGTATTTTGAGTTGTTGAAAAACCATTATAGCAACACAGCTTTTTATCAACAAGCCCGTTCAGAGTGCAAATATTTGAGTTTTTATACTGTTAAGTAATAATTTCTTTTTTGTATGTCAAAATAAAATATGATTTTGGGACGGTTGGTTTTTCGATTTAAAAGATTTAGTTTTGTTTTTGAAAAAATTAAAAACCAACATCTATGTAACTTATGACACTCCGGGAGATTGAAATCAAGATAAAATCATTGCAACAGCAATTAGAAATGATGCGAATTTATGAAAGCGAAATGGTGCAACAAGAAGGTAGAAAAAGATACCAGGCATTATTAGACGATACTCTTGATAAATTCCTATTCTATCAAAAAGAAAAAGAAAAATGGATAAAAAAATGATAGATCACAGCATTTTCTTAGAAAAATGGCATAATTTGCTTTCAGAAGAAGAGCAAGAAGAAGCTATGAAAAATTATATGTTCAGCCTTTCTTACGATGAGTTGACTCGTTTTATTAATTGGGGAACAGATATGGAAGCTTTTCGTGCGGCTCAAGAACGAGGCGAATTTTCCGCAGAATCAAGGCGTAAATTACTTAAAGAAGTGGATGAGCGAATTACTGCAAAGCAGAAATTAAAAGAGATTCGTGTTCATAGCCTATAAATTTGGTTTTCAAAATAAACTATAATCACGACCTCTGACCCCCTCAGTATCCCGCACCAAAACAGCCTTCTTGTGAAAACGAGAAGGCTGTTTTGTTATGATAAATGTTGTATCAACTGTTTGTTCTATCTTGCGCCTTATTTCAAAACTAATTTGCGTTTTAGATAAAATGATTATTCGTCCTGCACTTTTAGCCGATTTTGAAGGCATTTTTCGTTTGTATAAACACGTAGCCGCACTAG
This sequence comes from Saprospiraceae bacterium, assembly GCA_043721685.1. Classification (GTDB taxonomy): domain Bacteria; phylum Bacteroidota; class Bacteroidia; order Chitinophagales; family Saprospiraceae; genus JAAFJT01. Next base: position 4,644 of record JAYSQG010000541.1, read on the forward strand.
GAAACGGCATTGCTCGCCTCGAAGACGAAATTACTGAGGGGTATATCCGCGAAAATTTAACACGTGGTTTAGACGATGGCATCGTTTTAGTCGTTGAAACGGACGGACAAATTGTTGCAGAGATACACGCCTATCTGATAGGTATTCGTATTTTTGAACACGTTTTGAGTAATTTAACCATTGCCATTCATCCCGATTTTCAAGGACAAGGCATTGGTTATCAATTATTTAAGCAATTATTAGAAAAGGTAGAAAACGATATGCCTCATATTTTAAGGGTTGAATTACACGCCCGCGACGGTAACGAAGCAGCGATTCGGCTCTATAAAAAGTTAGGTTTTGAATTAGAAGGTTATCTTAAGAACAGAGATAAATTGCCTGATGGCTCATTCTATGACGACGTTTCCTTCGGTTGGATGAATAAAAATTACAAAAGGCAAGAGGCAAAGGGCAATTTGCACACACACGAGTACACCAATAACGATACAGAATGAATTATTTAAAAATACTTGACCGTTATATCATCAAAAAATACTTGACAACATTCGGGTTTGTTTTGTTGATTCTGTCGCTCATCGCTTGTGTCATTGACTTAGGTGAAAAAATTGAGGATTTCAAGCATGAGCATGTGCCTGTAAAAGTAGTTATATTTGACTATTACCTCAATTTTATTCCACATATCAATGCTTTGTTGTTTCCACTCATTGCCTTGATTTCGGTGGTGTTTTTTACGTCTCGCATGGCTTATGATTCGGAGATTATTTCGATATTAAATGCAGGCGTAAGTTTTCAACGACTGATGCGCCCCTACTTGATTGCAGGAGGGATGATTGCAATTGTACATTTGGCATTCAATCATTATATCGTTCCAAATGGTAATAAAAAACGGTTAAGTGTTGAGCGTCAACACGTTTGGAAACACAACGACAAGGGCAAGTATGAGAATATTCACGTCCTTTTAGACCCCAAAACAGCCGTTTCTATAGGCTTTTTCAACAAAAATGACACAACTGCAAGGGATTTTAGAATTGAAAAATATGACTCTGTGGGTAATATCCTCAGCATTATTAAAGCTGAAAATGCCGATTGGAAAGGCTATCCGAACAAATGGGAACTCAAAAATTTATCGCGACGAACATTCAGTGGCTTGTATGAAAGTCTTGAAACTAATATCAGTGTCCTCGACACGACACTTGCCTTAGCCCCTGATGATTTTTCCCAATATTTGAATCAAAACGAGTTACTGACTACTGGAGAACTGCGTACGGAAATTGCCAAACGGGAAAGCCGTGGCATTGGCAACACAAAACCCTTTGAGATTGAAATGCATCGCCGAACAGCTGATGCGTTTACAATTATTATTTTAACCTTTATTGGAATGGCTATCGCTGCAAGGAAAGTACGAGGCGGCATGGGATTTCACTTGGCGTTGGGCATTGGCATTGGGGCTATATATATTGTTATCTCTAAGTTTTCTGCCACTTTTGCACAACAACCCGATGTGCCAGCGTGGTTAGGGGTTTGGATTCCGAACTTTGTTTTTGGCGCAATTGCTATGTTTTTAGTGTCGAGAGCGCAGAAATAGGGCAAAAAAAATGACGCAAGCTTGAAACTTGCGTCATTTTTTTTTGCCTTTAAAAATTATAAGTAAAACCTATACGTAAATCAAGCGGACTTTGGAGAGTGGCTTTATCTATGGAAAAATTGTACAATGCCATAATCTCATAGCCGAGCAAGCCACCTGAATTATAGCCAATGCCCGCATAATAATTCATTTTATTATCCCTGAAAGTGAATGGTTTCCCATCAACATCTTTAATAATTACCCAACGTGAGTTTTCAGAGCCAGGTATTTGTGCGCTATAGTAGTCTGCTTCGGCGTGTACAAAGAAGTTTTTAAACGCCTTATAACGTGTAAATGCACCAACAGTATAGTCCATTAGATTAACACCAATATTTTGATTGGCATTATCCCGAATTTTAAGACGCGTATAGTTAAACCCTACACGAGGACCTGCCGACAAGCCACCGATGATTTTATAACCCACCATAGGTGTCAGACCAATCGTAAAAGCGCTATACGTCTGACCATCGCCATCAAAATTCAAGTTGAAACTACCGCCATACCACAAGCGATGTTTAAAACCGCCCGACTCGTCGAAATATTGGTCGGTTTTCTTAGCAGTTGTTTTCTTTTTCGTACTCGTACTTGGTTTGTTATCAGTACTTTCCGATTCAGCTGGTTGCTCTGTTGTCGTTGTCTTTTTCTTACTTGGTTTGATTTGAGCTGAGACCGTCAGCGTCGTTGCAAAGACCAAGAGCAAAGCCAAAATGCCATTTTTCATTATCGTATTCATAGCTATTAAATTAAAATTGTGAATGATTTAAGTTCGTATTAGAGCTGAATGCTCGCATTAGAATAAGGATTTTTGTAAAAAGTTTAACAAAAATACCCTTTTACATTAATAACGTGAATTTCAGCATGGTGGATTCTGAAAAATAATTAAAGTTTCGTTAAAACATTTATAATTCACGCAACCCAAAACTATGATTTAGAAGACAGGGGTACTGAGGGGGGCATTTTTACCAACTTTTTTTCGATTAAAAAGGCTCGCCATGCAGCGGCTCTTTTGGACGTGTTGAAGGTGTAGAAAGTTTGGTTTTCATTCAATTTTTCATGGAAACCCAAGCGTGTATCAAATTCAAATTCCAATAATTTGATGATGCCATAGGTAAAATAATCCCGCTGAGTACCGCCACCTGTAAAAGGCATAACGGACTCGTGTGTCAACGCTGCATAAATTTTTTCATAATTTAGCCCCCCCTCAGTATCCCAGATATTTAAACCAAATTGTTTCAGATAAAAACTATAAAAGGCTTTGGGCGACATTTTTTTGTGGTTTTCAATCAGTTGCGTTAATGTTACTTTGTCGCTCGAAAAAAGGGGAATACCAAAGTCCGTTTGTAAAAAAGTTAAAGGAGATTCCTTCTCACCTTCTATGTTCTTTTGTTTCCAAAAAGTAACAACAGTGCCAATATTATCATATTGAATCCTTGCTAAAATAGCTGATTGTACAGCCAATTTAATGGTACTATTACCTTCAAGTTCTAATGTGCTTGTCAATTTCTCTGTTAAAGATCGTCCAATATTCCCCAGCTCCGAAATGTGTATTTGAGTTACTTGTTCTTCAAATTCAGATAAAAATTCACTGTTAAGTAAGTAATTACGCATCGTAAATACAATAATGTCTTTTTGCGAAGGCTGTAAGCTATTGCTATGAATCAAATTATTGAACCAGGCAACTTTGAACATATCATTCCAAAATGAACCATTCTCATCAATCGAATAAGTCGCTGTTTGTTTATTGACAAAAGCCCAAAGCCTTTGTTCAACAAGGGAGTCATTTAGTGAAATATCTGCTTTGAAAATACTCAAAAAATCATCCAGATCTTTTGCCGTAAAAGTTATATCTGAAAAAAATACTAAGTCCTGACTTAGCGTAAAATACTCTTTTAGTTTAAATCGTCGCAGGCTACTGAGGGAGGCTGTTTTTTTCAAAAATCCAATTAATTGAGGCTTATATTGGTCTGAATAGCTAGAATCTAAAACAAAATTGTTTATTTCATCAATGGCAATTTCAGAAGCCGCTTCCAATTTTTCTATTTTTTCGGCAATAGACAGTTGTATTTTTTCTGGAGATTTGGCTTCATTGCCATCTTCATTCACCAATGTTTCAGGGGGGGTAAGTTCTGACAAAATATAATTTCGTATATCTGAGTCACCTTCCGTTCGGGCTATTTTTTCCAGACGGGCACGTAATATTTGATCTTTAATATCCAATTTACGGTCATATAAACCACACGTTCCACCAGTCCCAATACGCTTAAATAAGACAGATTTTTTGATATAGTTACCCAATGCCGCATTGTCAGAAATCACACTCGCCCAATGTTTTGAATAAAAAATATCAAGGATACGACTAATCGAAAAATTCTTCGCTAAATCGCTTGAATAAAGTAATCCATAATATTCAAGGGCAGACACATCTATGAGTGTGAGCGCATCAATACATTGATTTTCAACACTATACCGCTTTGAAGGCGTATCTGTTGACGAAAGCAACAACAACAAAGAGTCTAAGATATATGGCAAGGTAAGACTTATTTTTCTTACTCGACAATAGGCTGTGAACTGGGTCATATACTCTAAAAAAGGGTAATTTATTTCAGGTAAATGTGTATTATAGGAACGTAAAAGAGGGCGAAATTTAACCATTGTTTGAGTGACAATAGTAGGATCATTTTCGGTCAACTGTGTAAATGCTGCCATTGCAACCGAATCATTCGTTGAACCCAACCTACGGACGAGGCGCTCTATTTCCTCCGTTCGCTCTACCATTTCTGAATGGCTAATGAATCGCTCTGTCGTTTTATCCCATTCAAAATCCTCATGATGAACCGCCCACCAATGAATATAATTTTTTCTATTTTCTATTTCCTCTTCTTCGGGGTCATTCTCTTTTGGCGTTTTATTTTTAAAAACCAAAAAATTATTGGTTAGTTTTTGCAACAAATTGATGTATTCGTCTTTCTCATTCGGTTTTAAACGCACCTGTGCGGCCAGAAAAAACAATAAACGCGGGTGATGCGTCTCTAAAAGATCATGTCGTGCATTGCGTTGAATCCAATGCGGAATATTCGGATTACTCAATATTTTGCCATAATAATCCACTTTTTCGTAAAAAAAGGACTCTTTAAAGGTCAAACTGCGATCATATCCGTAGGCACGAATAGCTTCTAACGTACCCAAAGAGTCGAGTAATTGGCGCGCTTGAATTGTTGAAACCCCGATATTCGTCACGTCGAGGATAACAGCCGACAGAAGCTCTGGGCGGACTAACGCCCGATCAACTGCCTGCAAAATGGCTTCAAGACTTTCTATGGTCGGGTCATTTTTCAAACCTTCGCACATACTCAAATAGGCATCATCATAGCTTTGTCCAAAAGGCTCAGATGCTAAGGTTCGGCGCAACCAATCATAAGCATCTGGCGTTTCCAATGCACTTATTTCCGCTATAACCGATTGAATTTCAAGGCTATTTTCTTTTTTCAGGCAAAGAGAATCAAATTTTTGAGCCAAAAGAGCGCGTTTTACTGAGGGGGGGGCTTGCGCCGTTTTAGTAATAATTTGAACTTTGAACAAGGTCGTATCTAAACTTTGTTCTTCGATAGGTGTTCGATAAAAAGCTCTAAGAATTTCAGAAAATTTTAACTGAGATTCATTGTCGTAGTAAAAACCGAGAAAATCTTCACGAGAAGCGGTAGAGAGGTTGATTTCATTTTTTGTAAAAAAAGTATAACGCATTAAGGTACGACGGGTCGCATCGACATAATCAGGTTTATCAAGAAAAGTACCTAAATCGCGTAGCGCACGCTTGTTGCCTTTTTGAATCTGCTCCTCTAATTCAGACCACAGCGCAGCCGTGCCCGTTGGTGGTTGGGCAAAAAGCATAATGTTATGAGAAACAAACAGTAATGCAAGCAAATATTTTATAACGCGAAAATGGTGATACATTAAACAAAGTCTTGTGCTTCACTCGCAAGAATCGTGACAAAAGTGTTATTTATGAGAAAATAAATACAAAAGTCTAAAGAAACTTGACGGCTTTTATTGTCTTTTTGGATCCAAAATTTAAAGCTGCAAAGACTCTATATTTTTATATTTTTTTTTGCGTTGCTATTTTCCACTGTGACATCGTAACTTTGCGCAAAAAGATTTCTTATTACCAAAACTCAATATTCAACATGTTAAAAATGATTAAAAGTCCCTTTTTTGTACTCCTCGTCCTTGGTTTCTTATTGTCTTTTTCGGCTTGTAAAAGCGAAAATAAAGAAGCCGAAACCCTTCTAAATCAAGAGATTATGAAAGTCCACGACGAAGTGATGCCTAAAATGGGTGATATAAACCGCATGAAACGGCAACTCAGCGCCTACAAAGACGAAGTGCCTGATGACAATGCCGCTATGAAAGATTCGCTCATCAACGCCATTCTTTTGCTCGCCAAAACGGAAGACAATATGAACGATTGGATGGCAGGGTATAAATATCCGAATCCAGAGATGAAGCATGACGATATAATTAAATATCTGAAAGGGCAACAAGACACAATTAAACAAATAAACGATGATGTTTTTATGACCATCGCTATTGGCAATGGCTTGTTGAAGAACGCACCTAAGTCCGTTAAAGAGTAAGTGTAGGCAGGTCAGATTTACGAAATTTTTATAAATTTCGTAAATCTATTTCTTACCTACATTTTCATAAATCTTTGATTTTCAATTTTTTATAAACAAAAAATATGTCAAAATTAATTTTTTTTGCTTTTTGTCTTTTCATAGCCCCCCTCAGTATTTTTATGATTTCATGTGGAAATGATGCGCCAAAAACATTGCCCATCGTCGGTGAACGTTTAGGCTTGACGGCTACGGGAGATACGATTTATCCAACCATTCCCGATTTCAGTTTTATCAATCAAAATGGTGATACGGTGACGAATGCCGATTTTGAAGGAAAAATATACGTCGTGGACTTCTTTTTCACGCATTGCCCGACTATTTGCCCAAAGGTAACCGCACAGATGTTGCGGGTGCATGACCGTTTCAAGGACTCGTCCGGCGTTTTATTATTGTCACACTCGATTGACCCTAAACACGATACGATTGGTCGTTTGAAGGAATATGCGGGGAAATTAGGCGTAGTTGCGCCAAAATGGCAATTTGTTACGGGCGAAAAGGATTCTATTTTCGGCATTGCGGATGATTATTTCAGCATTGCGAAAGAAAATGCAGAGGCTCCAGGCGGTTTTGATCACTCTGGTCGCCTTATTTTAGTGGATAAAAAACGGCACGTTCGCTCGTTTTGCGATGGGACGGATGCCAAAGATGTTGACCGTTTTATGGGCGATGTACAAACGTTGTTACGAGAGCAATAAGTTCGAGACGATAAGACTTTAAGAATAAAGACGATAAGATTTATAGTAGAGTCTTATCGTCTTTGTACTTAATCTTATCGCCTCAAACCTCAAAAACTACACGGCTCAACCGTCATATCTCCATTTTCAACCAGCACATCTTCGACACTGCAACTGACATTGCCTCTTTTGAATGTAATCGTATGTCGTTCTTTACTCGATTTGAACTCAATATACTGAGGGGTGCCCCAAATGTTTTTTTTCAAGAAGCGATCAACGGATTGTCCATCAACAAAGATTTCAGCTTTTTTCATCTCTCCTTTTAGGATCAGGCGTACTCTGAAGGTTTTTACGGCAGGCTCTGTTGTTGTCGTCACGCCACCCGTTGCGGGTACGATGTTTATGTCGCCAATTTTAATTTTAGGTTGATTTGTTGGTTCTGTCTTTTGTGTCAGAGATGTGTCTGGTTTTGTAATAGGTTTGGTATCCTTCGGGTTCTTTTTATTTGGTATCCTCTTAATACTGCCTGCATTTCCCTTACCGCTATTTTTTTTCAACAAATCATTGGTCTTATTATTGGGCAGGGCTTGCAATTCAGGTTTGGTGGCTTTAGGCGAAGCTGCAATATCATTTTTAGGTGTCCCTTTTTTAATAGGTGTCCCTTGTGGAGAGGTTGTTGTTTGACCATTTGGATTTGTTTTAGGTTCATTTTCAGCGATTTGTTCATTATTTTTTTCTTTATATATCGGCGTATCTTCGACTTTTATAAGAGTGTCCGTAACGACTGGGAAGGGTTTTGGATTAGTGCCATTTTGACCACTTTTCTCCATATCTACAATGATGACATTTGGATTTGGCGGTGACTTAAACGTCTGAAAAGTAACCCAACCCGTCAAAGCCACGGCAATAACGGCTATCGTTGAGGCAATGCCCGAAAATGAAAAACGCTTAGAAGCGGGCGAAGTCGCAGCGGCAGCTCTGTTGGTTTCAGTCGTCACATAGTTAAGATGAATCGTTGTGTCTTCAAAATGCGTTGCGGAAGGTTTTACCACGACTTCGCTTGCCTTGGCGGGGGCAGGTGGCTCCTCGAGTTGGCTGATGATGTACACTTCTTTTTCTAAAACTATGTCCCGTTTGCGTTCTTTGCCATTCACTTCTTCAATGACGGACACCTTTAATGTCAATGGATATTTGCCTTCGCGCAAGGCTTTGACCATAAAAAGCCACTGAGTATAGTCATCATCACAGATAAATTGCTCCTCTTCTGTAATGGTTCGAACGCTAAATGCAGGAATTTCGTTGAAATCAACCAATTCAACACCCATGACTTCGGCAATTCGGACGTTTTCAATCGTCGTATTTTCGTCTTTTTCTAAATCACGTAGTAGTGTTTCGTCGTCATAAGCGATGCGAACGATGCAGCGACGTTCTTTGCCAACAGGCATCGTACCTGGAATGTTATGCAAAATCCGTCCACTGTTTTTATTTTTTGCAGTCCCCGTACTGAGGGGGGCTGATTTTTCTAATTTTTCAATAATTTCAAGTAAGGCGTAGTTGATTTGAGCCACTGTGCGGTCATAGTCCTCACGCGGCAATATGCCTTTTAGCGTAAAATCATTGGAGGCAGTTGTATAACGACTTTCCAATAATGTCACATCTGTTACAAGAGAAGCGTCAAAATTGCCCACATTTGCACGCATAATGTCGAGGGCTTCATCGGTTTTACCGTCAGCTATGAGTTGTCGAATGGTGTGTATAAAATCAGGTTTGGTCATTGTGATATTATTTTAAAACGTGTAGAAATAGCAACTTTTATAGTAGATTGTTTTAGTATTTGACAAAATTAAGTTTTTTTTACCTAAAAAAAGATAAATTCGTCTTTTTGCGTCAAAGGATTTTTTTTGAAAATAAATAAAGCGACTTTACTATTTTTGGGACTAAAAAAAAATAACAAGAATGAATCAACCACTATTTGGCATTGACCTGGGCGGCACAAAAATCGAAGGTGTCGTCATCGCCTCAAAAACCGACCCCTCAGTAATTGCCCGTTTGCGGCTACCGACGGAATCCGAAAAAGGTTATCAACACATTATTGATCAGATTGCTCGCGTCGTTTCGATGCTTGAAGAATCGGCGGCTATCAAAGCGACAAAGGTAGGCATCGGTGTACCTGGTACAAATGACCCCGTTCAAGGCGTGCATAAAAACGCCAATACGACTTGCCTCAATGGGCTACCTTTCAAAAAAGACTTGGCGACGCGGCTTGGTATCGAAGTCAATATGGCGAACGATGCCAACTGTTTTGCCATTGCTGAAGCCATTTTGGGCGCCGTCCCAGACGTTTTACCCAATGCAGAAGTCGTGTTTGGGGTCATCATGGGCACGGGTGTAGGCGGCGGAGTCGTGTTTAACAGACAGGTTTGGAATGGTCGTCAAGGCATCGCTGGCGAGTGGGGGCACAATTTTTTGGATGCATCGGGCGGCAAATGTTATTGCGGCTTAACAGGTTGCATCGAAACAGTGATTTCGGGACCTGCCCTTGAGCGTTATTATTTCTCAAAAACAGGTGTAAAAAAGAAACTCCGCAGCATCATGGACAGTATCGAAACCGATGCCGTTGCGAAGGAAACCAAAGAGCGTCTTATTTATTTTTTCGGCAGAGCCATTGCGACCATTGTCAATACGCTCGATCCAGATGCTATTGTGTTGGGTGGTGGAGTCGGCAATATTTCAGAGCTTTATACTGAGGGGGTCGCTGAGGCGACAAAATGGGTGTTCAACCCACGTCTCGATACGGTATTTTTGAAACCGAAACTAGGGGATTCGGCAGGGGTGTTTGGTGCTGCTTTGTTGTGATTTATCATCTACTCAAACGACAACTTGCCAAACAATCAAAGTTCGGTCATCACTTGCAGAAATTAAATAGTCATTGTAGTTTGACCAATAAAGGCGGTTTACTGAGCGAACATGACAACCATGACGAATAGTGTCAATGACTTTTAAGAGTTTAAGTTGTTCATTTTCATTATCTAATTGCCAAATCTTGATGGTTCTATCCCGGCTTGCGGTCGCAAAAATTGTGGGATTTTTAGGGTGGAAAACAATAGAGTTGATTGTAAAAAGGTGGGCTGGAAGCGATTCTAAGGGTTCTACGGGCTTGTTTTCACCGTTTTCAGTTAAGTCCCACAATTTCAAATGCGCATCACGCCCGCCAGTTAACAAATAGGAACTGTCGGGCGTGTAGCGAATGGCAAAAATAGAATTGTCATGTACCTTTTTCCAAACATCTTTTAGTTCCAAACTTGTTGCATCAACGAAATAAACACTGCCATCACTTGCCCCTATTGCCAATTCATTTTTTTCTTTTGAATAATCAAAACAGCGTAAACTCTTATGCGACAACTGAATACTTTCCAAAGAACGGTTTTCAGCCAACGACCAACGTGTTAATATACCATCACCGCCTATTGTAAGTAATTGATTATCAATAATTTTTAAATCAAAACATCCTTTACCACCGTGGTGTGCTACATTGCGTATGAGGGTCGGTTCAGCAAGGTCAACAAACCTTACACCTCCGTCCATATCGCCCGCAATAATTTTGTTTTGATTTTTTATAAAAAGGAGAGAAAAGATATTGCGCTCAACTTTAGCAACCAAACGCCCGACATCAGGCTTTGCTAAATCCCATTCAACAACCCAACCATCGCCCGCACCACTCAAAATATACTGTTCATCGCCCCCCTCCCGATTGTCTCGGGATGTACCATCAGTAATAGCGAATATGGCTCCCGTATGCCCTGTCAATTGAGCTATTTTTGTTACATCCACTTCAATATTTGATTTAAAACAAAACACCAAATTTAAGTCGCAAGATATTGATAATCAATATCTTATTCACCATTCACCATTAATTAAGGTCTTTTCCGCGAAGCCAAATAATTCACCAAATCCGGAAATTTCGCAGTCCATCTTTTTGCTACTTCATCCGTCGCCCGCAAACCATCAATATAAGGTATGATAATCGTATCGAATTGATTGTCTTTTAGCAGCAAGTCTCTACGCATCTTTTCAGCCGAAGCATAGTCTTGAAATAAGCCGACCGAGTAGGAATAGACCCCCTCAGTACCCGCAGCCTCCATCATTGCATCACCATACTTGACCAGAATATCATTGTCATAAATCCTTTTGGTCGTTACAATTTGAATTTTATAACTCAAACCTGTGGCATGAACTTTCAAGCGGACTCCTGTTGCATTTACCATAAAATCCGAAACAGCAGGTGCGTTGTTATGGACGATCACAGGTGTAGCCGGTATTTCTAAGTCCCTAATCGTCATATCCACGCGCCGATTCAATTTTTCACCCGTGGGATTAGCCAAACCATTAACGAAAGTTTGCGCAATCGGATATTGACTTCCAACTGCCTTCAAAACGATATTTTCGTTTTTCAAACCATTGTCTGTCAAGTATTTAGCAATTTTTTCTAATCGTTTCATGGAAAAATATAAATCGAAAGATACTTTTTCACCTTCAGTGTTATTCCCCGTCAAAACGATTTTTAAGTTTGGAAACTGCTTTACCAATCCCAAAGTCGTCCGCAATTGTACCGCATTTGCCCCCCTCAGTAAATCATCGTCGTTGTCATAAAAAAGCGGATCCAATGTCACTTCTACTATCTTTTGCTCTTGGGGTTTATCCAAATTTGCCAACGCTTCTTCTTTTTTCATCTGCTCGATGAGGTGAAAAGCGACCGGCTCTGAAGGGTTCTGTTCGGATTGAAATTTTTTGAACAGAGCTGTATATATATCGCGTTCTCCAAAACTCTCCTTACGACTTGAGCAAAAATAAGCGCGCATACCATCGGAAGTCAATCTGAAAAACATATCATCGCCTGCCGAGTTTATCGGCTTACCGAGATTGGTGGCGGGCATAAAACGCAGGCTGTCAGGGTCAAAATGGGATTTAAAGACATCAAAACCACCGATAGAAGCCGTTGAATTGGAAGAAAAATACAACGTACGTCCATCTTTTGCCAAATATGGCGTTGTTTCGTCAAAAGTAGTATTTACACCTTTGCCCAAATTTTTAGGCGCACGCCAAGCACCATCGGCCAAAACGGTGTAGTATAAATCCAAGCCGCCAAAGCCTTCGGGTCGTCTTGCTGCAAAAATAATTATCGAATCATTGAAGAAACACAGAGAATTATCACCATTTTCAGGCTGCATAGGCACATTGAGATGAGGTGGCAAACTGCGTGTTTGGTCTTCCGTTTTGAAGGTATCAACCAAAATGTCGCCACTAAAGCCATTTAAACTGCGGAAAAAAACGAGGGCATTTCCGTCATTTGTAATATCCAAAAGCCATTCGTCTCGCGCTGAATTGATGAGAATATTGTCCAATCGAGTCGGGCTGCGCCAATCACCACCGTCAATGTCTGTCAAGTAAATATCGTTGAAATAACGCCCATTTTTAACATCTGAAAAGCCCTGTTCATTTCTTAAACCGCCTTCTGAATCTTCTCGAGCCGATGAAAAATAGATGCGATCATCAATCGTCGCGCTTTGGATAGGGGCAAATTCGTCGAAACGGCTGTTGACGGCTTCGCCCAAATTTTCGACCAAAGCCATGTCTGTTTGCGCCATTATTTTCAAACCCGATGCACACCGCAGTACATCGCCGACAACACGACGACGTTCAGAGTGTTTTTCGTCAGCAACACTCAAAAACCGCTTGTAATTCTTTATCGCTTCTTTAAAATTCAATTCCTCATGATAGACACGCGCCAAGTAAAATAATACTGAGGGGTCTGGATTTTTCGCATTTAAGGCTATTGGCGACAGATATTGCTTAGCTTTTTGCAGCTGATTGGCATGATAAGAGGCAATACCTATTGCTTGAGAGACTTCCAAATCACCGCTTTTTTGTTCATCGTAACGGTTTAACAACTCTAAAGCTTGTCGGAAATTGCCGCGTTCGTACAATTTCAAACCATCTTCTTTGAGCCTGCCCAAAGGTTGTGCGACTATTGTTGCTGTGAATAAAAGGAGCGTTGATATTATGAGCCAAAACCGTAAATTCATGATAATCAAAAGAATAAGACAAGGTGTTAAAAGAAACAGAACTATAGACTTTGTGGTACAGAGTTCATAACTTATTGATTGTCAACGTGTCGGATACTTTAAAAGTATCCGGCACGTGTGTTTTTACCATAAAGTATATCGTTCCGAAAATAAAAAAGACTCAAATTGTCGTGTATGAGCATTTATTTTCGCAAAAATAACCAATTACTTTCAAATGCCTGTAATGGGTATGACGTTAAAACCCATTTTGGATAACACTTTTTTTGCATCAACAATGTCATTACAAAAACCCAGAATAAAACCGCCGCCACCCGCACCGCATAATTTCAATTTAAAAACATCATTCGATAGACCTTCAAGCCAGACATTTTTGACTGCTAAGGGTATCATTTCAGTAAAAAAACGATATTGGAAAAAACTTATTTGATGCACAATATCAAAAAGAAGTTCTGTTTTATTTTGTAAAAAAACCGCAATCGCATCGTCCACATAAGGCACTAATTCGTTCTCTATCAAAGCATTATAAGAAGGGATCTGTTCACATTTATTCATAAAAAAATGAACAAGTGGCTCCGTTTTGCGGGGCTGATGCGTGTCGAGTAAAAACATTTGCGCATCGCTTTTTAGATTATCCAAAATGGCGATTGATTTGTCTTTTTTTATCAAAACAGGTTTTTGAAGATAACTCACCAAAGGATCAAGCCCAGAACTTGAGCCGTGAAAAAAACTTTCTATTTTACCCAAAACACTTTTTAACTCGTTGATAGATAAGTCTTTATTTAAACCATAAACATCATACATGGCAGCCACCAATGCGCCTGAACTGCCCGCACCATAGCCTCGTGGAATGTTGGAATCGAAAAAATTTCCTTTTTTTAATTCCCTCAATACCCCCTCAGTATCCAAGGCAATTTCACTCTTTTCCACTAATTCTTTCAGATAAACAACCCATTTCGATAAGTCCATTTGCTTAGAAATATCATTGGAATAAGCCCAACGTCCACCAAACTGCGCATAAGGTATTGCTAAGGCTTGTGAGCCACGCAACACGGAATATTCGCCAAAAAGGAGGATTTTTGATGGATAATGCACCGATTGATTATTGTTTATTGATTAATTGTAGTCGTAGTGTCGGAGTGATTGGCAATCACCCCGACACTGAGGTATTTACTACTTCACAATACACCCATTCTGCAAACCTTCAGGCGGCGCAACCAATGCCAATTTACCTTCTGCATTTTCAGCCATCAACACCATGCCGTTTGACTCGATGCCCATCATTTTGCGTGGTGCGAGGTTTGCCAAAATGACGACTTGTTTGCCGACGATTTCTTCTGACGTAAAATGTTTGGCGATGCCTGACAAAATAGTTCTTGTTTCAAAACCTAAATCAACGCTTAGTTTTAAGAGTTTATCGGACTTTGGCATTTTTTCAGCCGTCAAAACTGTCCCTGTACGGATGTCCATTTTTGCAAAATCATCATACGTAATTGTCTCTGCAAGCGGTACATACTGAGGGGTCGTCTGAACTTCGGCAAC
>JAYSQG010000542.1:0-12407 GCA_043721685.1 Saprospiraceae bacterium
CTTTTTACTACTCCCTTTTGCTTTTAGTCAAATACCTCCCCTCAGTAAAAGGCAGTTACAAAGCCTTCTTTTTTTCTTTTTAATCGTTATTTCGGTCAATATGGCTTTGGTTTTGACCAATTATGCCTTGAACTTTGAGGATATTACTACAAAACTCGGACAAGGTACCGCCATGCCTTTTCTGAAAGAACACATCATATTTAGCGTCATGGCTGCGTTTGCTTGTTTGATCGGCATGGAGTTGTGGCATTCTTCTTTTTTTATAAAATATAAATGGGAAAAGAATGTGATAGCCGCTTTGACCGTTTTTGTATTCATCGGATTACACATTATTGCTGTGCGTACAGGTCTCATTGCGCTTTATTTGTGCTTGATACTGAGGGGGGGGCTTTTTATTTTTCAAAGCCGCCGTTATATTGTTGGTGTTACGGGATTGCTTGTTTTGGCTTTAATTCCTTACCTTTCCTATCAATTTCTGCCCAGTTTTCAACAACGTGTCCATTATGCGATTTGGGATTTTGAACAATACCAAATGGGCGACCCTTCAGCAAAATCAGATTCAGAACGGCTTGTGTCACTCAAAATAGGCAGTCAAATTTTTTCAGAAAATAAAATATTAGGTGTCGGTTTTGGCGATATTGAGCAAGAGATGAAACGTCTTTATGAACAAAATTATCCACAACTCGACCCTAAAATGCCGCACAACCAATGGCTTTTGACGGCTATGGGTTTAGGTATCATTGGGTTGGTTATATCTCTTATCAGTTTCGTTATACCATTATTAGAAAAACAACGGTTTAGAGATTTTACTTTTTTAAGCCTTCATGTTTTAATATTCGTTTTCTGTATGACCGATATTCCTTTTGAAGGGACTTTTAGTTTGTCGTTCTATGTTTTTTTCGTTTGTTTGTTTTTAAATCAAGACATTTTTTTTGTCATTCTGAACGAAGTGAAAGAATCTGAATAGAATAAATAATTTAGACATTGCTGCTTTATAAAGAAAATACAGATTTTTTCGCTGCGCTCAAAATGACAAAAAAGCGGAATCATAATTACTTATATCAACACTTAATTTATTTTTAAACAATTGATTATCAATAAAATATGGAAAATACTTTTTTAAAAAGTCACCTTATTGCCCCTTGCCTTTTGCCCTTTGCCCTTTGCATTTTGCTCTTTTCCGCTTGCCATACTGAGGGGGTCAAACTCAATGGAGATGACCGTGTAGCAATTGATACATTATCGGGAAATGCCATCAAAAGCCTAACGATTGAATTAGATAAGCGATGCAAAGACAGTTCTGATGCGATTCGAAAACGCCTTGTTGACTCCCTTGTAACTGTTCGTGAACAGGAAATTATGATGCATTAAACAACAAATAGATATGAAAAAATGGGTTTGCCCTTCAATAGTCGCTTTTTGCCTTGTTTTTTTTACAAATTGTAATCCAACAATAAAAATCATTGAAGACTCAACGACTCAAAAACCGCTTAGTTTGAATGGGCAACCGTTGACGATTGTCTATGAAAGCACCGATTTGAGCAAAGATTTTATGATTTCATTCAAAAATCACTTGTTGCGAGAGCTACAAAATAAAGGCATTAAGGCGCAATTAGAAACAGCAAAAGACCTTTTACCTAACGCTTATTTGCTACAAATAAAAGTGCGCAACGAGCGCAGCAGAAGGTTAGCGCATTTTACAGGCGTTTTTTATCAGTTTCGGGGTGCTACATTAGACTTAGAATTGAAAAATACTGAGGGGGTGGCAGTAAGAAAAAAGCAAGCGGTTGTAAACCATCTTTACGATTCTGAATCAAGTATTACATCTCGTAAAACGGCTCAAAAAGTAATCGCTGAATTAAACCTAACAAATTAAAAATCAATATTTTATGCTTAAAAAATACGCAAAACTCCTCGTCAACTACTGCCTCGACATCAAAGAAGGCGACAGATTGTTTATCCAAACTACGACCCTCGCAGAACCGCTTGTCCGTGAAGTATATCGTGAAGCCTTGCGTGCAGGTGCAAGTCTTGTCGAAACGGATTTCATTTTTCAAGAACGCAGCCGCATTTTTTTGAACGAAGCGAATGACACACAACTCAAAACGACTTCCCCTTTTCAACGTTTGGCAATGTCTGAATTTGAAGCCTATTTGCACATTCGCGCACCTTTCAACCTTCGTGAAGATGCCAATAATGATACAGAAAAATCAAAAATAAGAGGCGAAGCAACGAAAGACATTACTAAAATCTACTTTGAAAGAACCGCTAATCGATCTTTAAAACGCAATATTTGCCAATATCCAACGGCTGCATCGGCACAGGAAGCGGGTATGAGTTTGGAAGAATATGAGCATTTTGTTTTTAATGCGTGTAAACTTTTTGAACCTGATCCACAAGCCGCTTGGCAAGAAGTGCGTAGGTCGCAACAGCGCATCGTTGACCACTTAAACAATTGCAAATCAGTACGTTATGTTGCCCAAAAAACAGATATTACCTTTTCTACCGAAGGGCGGATTTGGATGAATTCAGATGGACAGACTAATATGCCAAGCGGTGAAGTTTATACCTCGCCTGTTGAAAATGCGGTGAATGGTGTTGTGCATTTCAGCTACCCTTGCTTGTACGGCGGGCATGAAGTTGAAGGTGTGACGCTGTGGGTCAAAGACGGTTATATCGAGCGTTGGGAAGCGCAACGTGGGCAGGAATATTTGGATAAAACATTCCAAATCGAAGGCACGCGGCGTTTTGGAGAAGCGGCTATTGGGACGAATTACAGCATTACCCAAATGACAAAAAACATCCTTTTTGATGAAAAAATTGGCGGCTCAATCCACATGGCAATTGGTCAATCGTATCTTCAAACAGGTGGCAAAAATCAATCCTCTGTGCATTGGGATATGATTACGGATATGCGACAAGGAGGTGAAGTGATTGCTGATGGTGAAGTCATTTATCGCAATGGTCAATTTTTGATATGATGATTGGAGTTACTTTTAGAAGGGGTTTACGTTCGGGAAACTTTAAAAGTTTCCCGAACGTGTGCGCTTCCCTAATTCGTTTGTTAATTACATTTTCCTGTCTTAACTTATTGATTTTCAATGCCAATGCACAACGCCCAAAAGGTTTTTCAATAGAACCCAGCCTCCATTTTGGACGAATTGCAAAGCATACACCTAAACTTTTGTTCCAATCCCCCCCCCTCAGTATCGGCAACGAAATTCATCTAAATTGGCAAACCTATGGTCAAAAAGTTTGGCATGAATGGCACGGCTATCCGTCTTTTGGGCTCAGTTTTTTGCATTATGATTTAGGCGATAAAAAGCTGTTTGGCGATGCCTTTGCCGTTTATCCGAGCCTTGATATTCGTGTTTTAAAGAAAAATAAATTATTTGATTCTTACATACAGTTTGGTTGGGGTTTGGCTTATTTGACACGGCATTATGACCAATTTACAAACCCGATAAACAATGCCGTTGGTTCAGCCCTCAATAATGTGACTGATTTGAAAATGCGGTTTGAAAAAAGATTATCAACGCATTGGTCGGCACAAATGGGTTTTAGTTTTACTCATTTTTCAAACGGAACGGCTCGTTTACCCAATTATGGTTTCAATATTCCTGCACTGAATTTGGGTACAAAATGGACTCCTAATCCGTTGTTTACTGAGGGGTATATTCACCGCGACAGCTCATCAAAATCCCAAAAAAAATGGGGCATTAATGTCTTTTCAGGCTTAGGTTTGAGTGCTTCGAGCGCACCTCGTGGTCCGAAATATCCAATTTATACAGTAGCATTTTCCCTTGTTCGTCCTTTAAATCAAGTCAATTTACTGTCTTTGGGTGTTCAATACGAGCAAAACAGAGTTGTTGCAGAATTTGGTTTGGCATCAGGTGAGTTTACGACAAAGCAAGAAGCCTCAAAAGCGGGCAGTCGTTGGGGCGTTTTTATAGGCGATGAATTTCTTTTTGGACAGGTAGCAGTGGTATTGCAATCAGGTTTTTATCTGCATCGTTACTATTCAATTCAAAGTATGTGGTTCAATCGAATAGGTATTCGTTTGTATTCGCCGACGATTGGGCGGTCAAAAATGCAAGTGCATGTGGGGGTTTTTCTGAAATCGCATAAGGTTGATGCGGAGCAGTTTTGCTTGATGGGTGGTATTCGTTTTTGAGGTTTTTATAAAATCAAAGAACACTGATTCGATTGATTTACACGGATTTACACAGATTTCTTATATTTCATATAGCCAAAAGAAAAACTGTGTAAATCCGTGTGAATCAGTCAAATCTGTGTTCAAAAAAATATACCTAAACAAAGACATTTTTTTTAGAAATAAAATCACTAACAACCGTTTCCGCTTCTAAAAAAGCATGTTCAAGGTCATCATTGACGACTACTTTATCGAAACGGTCTTCATATTTTAGTTCCTCTGTCACCCTTGCAACGCGTTTTTTAAGACTTTCAGTCGTCTCAGTTTTGCGATTTTTCAAACGTTCAAACAAAATTTCTTTTGAAGGTGGTTTGATAAAAATAGTCAACGATTCATCGGGATACACTTTTTTTATGCTTGTTGCGCCTTTCACATCGACATCAAAAATAACGCACTTGCCCAAATCCCACAAACGCTCAATTTCGCTTTTCAAAGTGCCATAAAATTGGTCATCATACACTTCTTCGTATTCCAAAAATGCCCCCTCAGTAACACGCCGTTTAAAATCATCTGTTGACAAAAAATAATAATCTTTGCCGTCAATTTCGTGGTTACGACGCGCACGATTCGTCGCCGAAACGGAAAAAGCCAATTCGGGAAACTTCCTTAAAAGGTGATGAACAATAGTCGTTTTACCCGCACCCGATGGTGCTGCAACAATGATTAATTTTTCCATAACAATAAATATAACCTCTAACCAATAACGATTAAACGAGATTCGCTATCAATTCTTTCATTTTTTCCAATTCATCTTTCATTTTAACAACAAGGTGTTGAATGTGCGATGAATAGGCTTTTGAGCCAAGCGTATTGATTTCGCGCCCGATTTCTTGCGTTATAAAATTCAACGTTTTGCCTTTCGATGTACTTTTAGCATCGTTCAATGTCTCTAAAAAATAGCGGCAATGTTGACTTAAACGCACTTTCTCCTCCGTTACATCAATTTTTTCAAGATAAAAAAGGACTTCTTGCTCAAAACGGTTTTTGTCCACATTCTCTTTGCCCATAAATTCATCGAGGTTTTGCTTCATCCGTTGGCGTAATTTTACAACACGCTCCGTTTCATAAGGTTCAACTTCCGTCAATAGACGTGCAATGTTCTCAACCCGAAACCTCAAATCCTCTTCCATCGCCCCCCCCTCAGTAAGACGGAAGTTTGTGAAGTCCACAAGTGCCTCATTGATGGCTTCAACCGTCGCCTGCCATTGCTCCTCTTGCACCGAATCTTCATCAGAACCCAAGACATTGGGCAACCGCAAAATGGCTTGCAAAACATCGCCATGGTCAATGCCTAATTCCGTTTTGAGTTGTGACAATTCCTTATAATAACGTCTGAACAATTCGTGATTCAGGACAAAGTCGTCTTCACCAGTCATAGAACGAACATTGATACTCATATCTATCTTACCGCGCTCTGCTTTTTCAGTAAGAATGCGGCGGAGGTCAATTTCTTTTTCTTTGTAATTTGACGGCATTTTAAAACGCATATCCGTCATTTTAGAGTTCAACGCACGAATTTCAATCGTCACTGTTTTATCACCAAAAGAGCGAGTCGAACGCCCGTAACCTGTCATTGAAAGAAGCATATTATTGGGAATTTAAGAATCGAAAAGAAAAAAAGATGAGGCATTATAAAAAAACACCTTTGTTTTGCTTTAGAAAGAACGGCAAAGATAGTAAAACCGACTTGAGACTAAAGGAGAAAAAAAAAAATTAAAACTTTTTTTATGTAAACTATTGAAAATCAATTCGATACTCGTATTTTCGTTCTATCGTTTAAGAAAACGTTTATTCTTAATGATTTTTTAATGCCCGATAAAGAGAGAATTGGGGCATTTTACATGTTTTCGGAAATTGTTTGTGAATAACATTTCTTAAAAAAAAATAAGTTTGGCAAACAATTTGATTGAGCATTCGTATAAAGTATTGATTTTCAGAGACGTAAGGACAACAAAATCATCATTTTTATAAAAAAGATTCAAAAAGGGCTTCTTAATACAGAATAAAAAACAGAGATTTGCCCCACTTTTGACAAAACGAAAGAATAGGAAGAACATCATTCATAACTCATTCTAAATCAATTCATAATGAGAAAAGCTGATATAGTAGCAGCCATTTCAGAAAAAACAGGCCTCGCCAAAGTAGATGTATTAGTCTCTTTGGAAACTTTTTTCAACGAAGTCCGCGAAACAATGGGCAACGGTGAAAACGTTTATATTCGTGGCTTCGGCTCGTTCGTCATTAAAAAACGTGCGGCTAAAACAGGACGGAATATTAAGCGCAATAAAACCGTTCAGATTCCTGAACATTATATTCCTGCTTTCAAACCTGCCAAAATTTTCACAGAGCATGTGAAAACCAGCGTTCATTCTTTGCCTGACGATAAAGGCGAAGAATAAAGATGCTTTTTCAGGATTCTAAAACGGAATTATATACTTTGTTTGAAGTAAATAATTCCGTTTTAGAATCCTGAAATCATAAATTCACAAAAATGAACAGACAGCAAATCACCCTTGTCGCTTCTGCGGTTGCCTTGTTTTTCATTCTTTATTTTGGTTGTGATGTCCAATCGAAGGAACAAAAAACCTTCGAAACAGCTCGTGCACTCACGGGTGCTACCCTTGACATGGCTACCGTCATCAAAGAAGCAAACAAAGGCTTGAATCCGACACAAGCAACTGAAATACAGTCACTTACACAAAAAAGTGAATCGGCTAAAGACCCCTCAGTATTGAAGCAATTATCAGCCGCTTGGCACAATGCTGGGCATGAAGAAGTCGCTGCACATTACGCTGAACAGGTCGCAGAGTTAGACAAAACGGACGAAGCTTGGTCTATTGCAGGTGCCAATTATTATCTCGCTTTGCAAAAAGCAGATGATATGTCGGTACGTGAATTTTGCGCCAATCAAGCCGTTAAAGCCTTTCAAAATGCCGCTTCTTTGAATCCAACAAAATTGGAACATCGCATCAATTTGGCATTGTGTTACACGGAGAATCCACCGAAAGACAATCCGATGAAAGGTATTTTGTTGTTGCGTGAATTGGATGCTCAAAATCCTGAAAACGTAGCGGTTAATACACAATTGGCAAGGTTGGCAATCAAAACAGGACAGTACGACAAAGCCATTGCTCGTCTTGAAAAAGTGATAACAAAAGAGCCAAATAACGGTAAATTGTACTGTTTATTGGCAGATGCTTATGACGGAGCGCACAATCCGAAAGCCAATGAAGCGGCGCAGAAATGCCAATCGCTTTCAAAATAATCGGCTCAATACATCTTTTTGACAACTATTTTTTATAAATAAACGTTTACAAAAACGTCGTTGGGCTTAAACAATCAACGACGTTTTTTATTTTTATGGTAAAAAATCAAGTCCAATGGAGCGTCCTTATATCGAACAAGTACAATATGACCAAGAGTCAAAACACATTTCTTTTTGGGACAGCCTTAAATTCCCTTTGTATTTCACGGCAATCATTTGGTTAATACACATATTTCAAACCGTTTCGCATCTCGATTTGGGTTGGTGGGGCATCTATCCACGTGAAGCTTTTGGTTTGCGCGGCATCCTTTTTGCGCCTTTATTACACAGTAATTGGGAGCATTTAGCCTCAAATTCTATTCCTTTCCTTGTGTGTGCGACGATGATTATTTACTTTTTCCCACGAGTCGCCTTGCGTTCTTTTGTTGTTATTTACTTTGTCACAGGCGTTTGTGTTTGGCTTTTTGCCCGCACAGGTGTTTTTCACATTGGTTTGAGCTATGTCGTGTATGGTTTGGTGTCGTTTATATTTTGGACGGGCATTTTTAGGCGCAGCCTACGCAGCATCATTTTGGCGTTGATTATTGTTACTTTATACAGCGGTATGTTTACAGGTGTGTTGCCAACAACAGAAATTTTGCACCGCAATATCAGTTGGGAAAGTCACCTCATCGGCGGCATTATCGGCATCATTGCAGCCTATTTTTATAAAGAAGAAGTTGAACACGACGAATTTGAGACCCCCTCAGTATCCGACCAATCCAAAACCGCTTTCTTCTCTCCTACTATTTTTGATAAAACAAAACAACAAATATTATTTGAAGAAGAAGAAGAAGAAGAACGCCGCCGGCTTGAACATGAAGCCTTTATGCGGCATTTTCCGCCGTTTGATGGGTGGACTTCTGATACAACCTATTAAATAAACTCCTGCAATTGTTGTATATTTTTCATCGGTGCATCTATGCGTTTCACACTTTCCACTGTTGCAGCCGCCACTGAAAGCGCAGGTGCAACAAAAAAGCCGATAATCGGAACGGCTAATAACATCAAAAAAGCAGCACCGTTGCCAACGGCTAACCAACGATAACGGGCAGCAAATTTTTTACTTTCTGCAATGCCGTAGTATTTTTCAAGAGAATAATCCAAATTCCCAAAACCCGAATAAAAGGATTGGACAAAGAAAATAGCAATCACTGAAAACCACCCAATAACAGGTATCAAGCCCAAAATAAGTAGCCAAACGACGTACCACAACTCTTTCAAAACGTTGCGCAAGCTCAAAGTTGCCCCCCTCAGTATCAAACGGAAATTTGTGAAAGAAAGGAACTGTGGGTCATGAACTGGAACGCCCGTAATTTCTGATTGAATGCGCGCCGCCAGAGGCGACATAAAAGGCGCAACCAAAGCCATCAAAATGATGCGATAACCTAAAAGACCCGTAATACCTAAGAGAATCCAACTAAAAACGGCTGAAATATTCGCTACAATACTTGCACCCCACCACGTTTCAGGATAAACACTCGTCAACAAAGCCGTGACATTATCGGATAAAAGATAGGCAGAATAAATGATGGATAAGCCTAAAATCACACTCGCAATGCCTGGGACAACCATATAATACCACAATTTATGCCGCGCAATTAACCGATAGGCTTTTCCGTAGCTGATGATGCCATCGGTGAAATCACGGAAGAAATTGGGTTTTTGAACAACAGTCATTGAGTTAGGCAAAGAGTCTGCTTGATAGGTCATTTTAGTTTTAAATTTTTATTTTTAAGAATATATTATAAAAACCAAATAAGTTTGTAGAATTTTGCAAAGCAATTGTAAAACAATATTGCACTAAAAAACATTCCATTTTCTATTCAACTTTCGACTAAACAGCCCTTTTTTAACGACTAAAAAGACTTTTAATGACTCATAAAGATAACATAAAACTCGATATACTAGCCGTTGGCGTTCACCCTGACGATGTTGAATTGTCATGTGCTGGCACTTTGTTACGCCAAATTTCACTCGGCAACACAGTTGGTTTATTGGATTTGACACTCGGCGAATTGGGTACACGCGGCAGTGCAACGATACGCACACAAGAAGCCATGACTGCGGCTGAAATGATGGGCGCATTGGTGCGTGAACAATTGGACTTAGAGGACGGCTTTTTTGTTCAAAACAGAGATAATTTATTGAAAATCATACGCATTATTAGAAAATATCGCCCTGAAATCGTCCTTGCCAATGCCATAGAAGACCGTCATCCCGACCATGGACGTGCCGCAAAATTGACTGCCGAAGCCTGTTTTTTGAGTGGTTTAATTAAGATTGACACTTACGATAATGAGGGCTGTCTGCAAGAAGTATGGCGACCAAAAGTCGTTTATCATTACATTCAAGACCGTTCTTTGAAGCCCGATTTTGCTATTGATATTTCAGATTTTGTGGATAAGAAGTTCGAACTCATTTTGGCATATAAAAGCCAGTTTTTTAACGCCGACAGCTCTGAACCAATGACACCGATTTCGAGCCCCGCTTTTTTGGATTCCATCCGTGGCAAAGATGCTGTTTATGGTCGTTATATGGGTGTGGCTTATGCCGAAGGCTATAATGTGGCTCGGACGATTGGTGTAAAGGATTTGTTTGATTTGGTTTAAATCAACAAATATTCAAACTGCAAAATAAGTGCAATCATCAGCAATAACATATGCAATGCTTCTCCCATAGCTAATGTAATGCGTTGGAAAGTCATAGACAGCAATATGCTAATTGGAATTGAGATAATAAGTAATTGGTTTAAATCAATACTGTGTTGTGTAACCGTTGTTAAACCACAAAAAAGCATCAGCCAATAGAGCATACTGATATATTTTTGAGCGGTCATATTGCGCCGACTGAAAAACTGTGAACTGGCTACTATTGTCAACATTAAAAACAAAGCCGTTAAACCAATTTTCACATATATCATCGAGCTGTGATAAGGGATGAAACTCATAAGCCCTATATTTTTATTAAAATGCTGCCCAAAAAGCTTCATTTTATCAATCCAAAAACAATACACACCCACCATGAAAACAGGCACAAAAAGACCGATTAGAAACATAAAAAACTCCTTAAAACGAATACCCCTTAGTATGCCGAGACAAATTACACCCCAAAAAACTAAGAAAATATACGAAAAATGGAAAAGACTTGCCACGCCAAGCCATAAACCGGCATCAAAAACCCTACCCGCCACATAACTATTTTTGTACGTATCAAAAAGATTGTATAGAGCTAAAATCAAAAAAGTATTGGCTAATAAAATGGACGATAACGGCAAGAAATCAGGCATCATGCTCGTAAAAAGGCAATAAAAAACACCTGGCAATAAAGATATTTCAGTTGCCACTCGATAACGGGCAATAATCTGATTGATAGCTATTGCTTGAAAAAATATGAGAAAAAAAGCAAAAATTGCTCCCGACATACTGAGGGGAGGAAAAAAGGAATAAACCCAATCAGTTAGAATGCCCTGTTCACGCGGTGCGATATTGGACGTGTGAATAAACGTACTCGCTCGCATAATCGCAAGGTAAAAAAGCAACAGGACGTTGAGAAATTGTTGATTAGTACGAAAAAATGTCAGCATAAATATTGTCGTGAATGTAGAGTTGTTCGTCTTAAGCCATTCTGTAAATCAAACAAACGTAAAAGTATCAAAATTCCTATAATTCCCCGATAATTTCCTTTAATGTGTTTTGTGCCATTTCAGAATTCTCAAAATTTTTATACTTTTTAAATTCTTTTAAAGCGGTTTGAATATCAAAATCGTCTTGTGATTGGCTAAAAAATTGCTTTTGATGCATTAATTCGTCTGCCAAATACTCCTGTTCTGTCTGCCCAGGCGTCGGAATGAGCACAGCCGTTTTTTGCAAATAAACCAAATCCATGATTGAACTATAACCGCTCCGGCAGATAATGACTTCACTTTCCATCATTTTTTTATTTAATAAATTGCTGGTTAAAACATCGTGAATTTCGAGGTTTGGTAAAGGTTTGATATTGGCATTCGTTTCAATATGAGTGCCGCGTACAAGTAGGTAAGTTTCTTTGAGATTCTTAAACTCATTCAGTTGTTGTCTGATTTTTTTTTCAAATATAGAACGTTGTGGTTCTGGTCCTGAAAGGATAAAAGCGGCTTTGTATTTTTTTATGCTACTTTCAACGTCGGCGAGGTTTGAAACCTCGCCGACGTTTTTACTCCCAAACCGACTTAAAACACCTAAGTATTTGATTTTAAAACTTTTAGCAAAACGACCATGCGACAATTCACCCGCCAAATTAGGCGTATTTTCGAGGTCAGGAATCCAACATTCATCAAATTTTTTAATACAAAACTGGTTGACTGCATTTACAATCGGTTGAAAAAGACGAAAAGGCATTAAAATATTCACTTGATGCGTCATAAAAATCGAATGGGTTTTTCGACTGTAAAAGCCAAACCGATTGTCTGAAATCACAACATCAACAGCCGATGTTTTTAGAAAATTTTTCAACCAATAATGCTCTCCTATTGCCCCCCTCAGTATCTTTGGCATCTGAAACGCCATAGACAGCATCATGGAACGAAACGGATAACGAATATTGTAAGCAGGCAGTTTGTGAATCGTCAAATCTGGGTATTCCTGTTTCAATAAATCATAAGCTGAACCGTCCGATGCCAAAATGACTTCTGCACCTTGTCGGCGCAGTTCATCAATAATCGGCATACAGCGTGTGGCATGACCTAAGCCCCAATTGAGCGGTGCGACGAGTATTTTTTTAGGTAGCTTCAAGGTTTGTTAAAATGATTGAGCAAAAAAAGCGTTTTAAATTGCAAAGCTAATTGTTATTGATTATCAAGTCATATTGACTGGGTGATTTTAGAATCACCCCGTCAATTTAAGCACTTAC
>JAYSQG010000543.1:0-3787 GCA_043721685.1 Saprospiraceae bacterium
ATGTTTTGAGGGCGTACTGTTAGGCTTAGGTTGATGGTGCTGTCGCAACCTTTACTGGAACTTAATTTGATGGTGTAATTGCTTGTGCTTTTATAAAAACGTAAACCCACTAAAAGGCTATCGCCATAACAAATCGTGTCTTTTCGACTGATGTTGTAATTTGGATAAAAACTTAAATGCAAAGTTACGACGCTGTCGCCACCACCAACAGCCGTAAAACAGTTTTTATAGACCCCCTCAGTATTTAAGGACTTTCCGCCGAAATTATATGTTACACCGCTGCAAATAGTATCGTATTTTGTTATCTCATAAGCGGGTGTACGGATGCTAAGGTTCATCGTGACGATGCTATCGCAGTTGTTTGCGTTTTTTAGCGTCTTCGTATATGTCCCTGCTGTCTTGTAAATTTGGTTATTGAACAAAATTGAATCGCCTTTACACATTGTTGTGTTCAAAGTGGTGCGTGATTTTGGCAAAACATTGACCAGAATGGTATCATGAGAAGGCGTAACTGGCGTAAAAGTGATGTCGTCGAGTGCAAAATCATTCCCTGCGGGGTTTGTATTTTGGTTGACTAAACAAATCTTAGCGGTTGTATTATTTCCAGAGTTCCAAATTTCATAAAATTGATTCCATTGACAATTTAAAGTTGTTACATTGATGACATTGCCCAAATTAACACCGTTTATACCAAATTGTAGTATCGGTGGTGCGCCACATGTACACATATTGACCACCCAAGCCGAAAAAGCATAGTCCGTATTGGGCAATACAGCAACTTGTTGACACCAAACATTCTGATTGCTGATGGGGCCGCCATCAATGAGCATCATAAAACCTGTTCCTGTCGTGTGGTCAACACAAGGACTAAAGCCTGTCCACCACGATTGTGGTCCTCTGTCGGTGACATTATACTTTCCATAGCCGCCCGTGCTCGAAGATACATAATCACTTGTAAAACCTGTATTCCCTAGATTGAAATTTGAATTAGATAAAATGTTCTGTTGCAGTGTGTAAACGGTACTGACATAAGTTGTGGTCTGTGTGGGCTTCGCAAAAGGGGTGCGACTTTTGGCATTACTCAAACTGCCCGAAGGTGTCCATGAATAATCCAAACCTGTGACGGCTGTTGTCAATTGCGTGGAGTCTCCTTCGCAAATAGTGCGGATATTTTGCGCGTTTAAGGTCTTATTGCATAGAATTGCAAGTAAAAAAAAGGTGTAGAAGGCTTTCATTAATGTTTGTTGTTTGGTTGTTTTTTGACAAAGGTATAGTCGTTAGTACCCATATCTCGCTTGTCCTTTTTGTTCCAATATCGCTTTTCGTTCTATATCGTCTATCATGTCCTCCAATTCCTCATTCAAAGAATATCTTTCTGGAAAATCCTTTTTCAATTCGCTTTTCACACGTTCTGCCAATGTCCGACAACCGTGACCGATGTGTGTTTCCAAAACTTGACGAATCCGTTGTGCTGGAGGACGACCGAGATGGCTGTAAAGGTATTCATACATCACCTTTTTATGCAGTTCGACCGTTGCTTCGGTGTCAATTTTGTATAAATCAACACCATATCGGCGTAATAATTCCAAGGATTGCAGCTCTGTTATCAAATTTGTCAACTTATCAATGAGTTGTTCTTCAAAATAGATGGCTGCCAAAAGGTCTCTTTTTTCAATCCGATACGTTTGGTTTTCGATTTTCTGGATTAAGTCCGTTTTCTTCTTTGGCGTAAGTTTATTCCTTTTCAGTCTTTCGTAAAACTCATATCTAAATGTTGCTATGAGTCTTCGTTCCCCATAAAAATAGACCCCCTCAGTATCTGACTGATTTTCAGCAATCGTCAATAGGTTTTCTTCAAGCGTTTCTCTGGCGATTTGGTTGTTTTTAAAGATTTTCAAACCGTTTTGACACAGGCTTTTAGCTAATTCATAATCATTATTGGTCAAAGCATTTTGCACGGCAAACAATAATACATCAGGATTAGAGGAAACACTTAGAATTAAATCACTTGCTTCGTCAACTCGACCCGACTTTTGCAGCACTTGTACTTTTTGGGTCAACAATCTGTCTTTAATTTCTAAAAATTGACGACATGCAATGATTTGACCATCAATGATTTGTAATAAATTTTCGACTCGGGTTTCACTATCAGCATTTTTCAATAAAGCATCAAACAGACGTGTTGAAAAATCTTTTCTGCAATTTTGATTGTATTCAGTGAGCATAAAATCCCACATTTGTTGACTCAATTCAGGCGACACCAACAACTCGTCGTACCCCCTCAGTATTTCAGTCAAAAGGACCTGCCGACGTTCTATTTTAGATTTTGGCGATTCAGAAGTCCGCATCAAACGATGTACAAGCGGAAGAGTAACTTTTATGACATCAAAACAATGACTTAATTCGCCACCTTTAAACAGTGTTTCGGCTTTCTGGCGCAATTCATCAATCATCGTAAACACCTGTTGCCAACCTTTGGGTGTAATACGCCCTCTTGGGTTTTTAACAGAGCGTAAAGTATTGTCAATGAGGGTTTTATAATGTTCTTCAACCGTTCCAGAAGACAAATCGCTGGCAAAACGGGTTTTCAAAGCCAAAGCAAACTGTTTGTCATTACGGGCATAATCGGCAATAAATTCAATCAGTTGTGGTGCTTCAATGCGTTTTAAAATATTGGGAATCGTCAGCTTTGGCGGTGCATCCGCGTTTTGTGCCGCTTTTGCAGTTGTGGCTTTTCGGGCTTCACTTTTCGCTTTTCTCTGTTCTAAAAGTGTTAATAAAGCGGCGCCGATATGTGAGCAAATCTCTTTCTCATGGAAATCAGAACATTCGCAAGTCGCCACTTTTACTTTAGCACCGACTAATTGCACTTCTGTTTCAACCAAATCACCCCCCTTCCCGATTTTATCGGGATTTTGTACCTCAACATTAAAACGGGCTAAAAAAAGGTTTTTTTCAACTTCTGTTATCGAAACGAGTTTTTGAGCGTTAATAAGGGCATCCGAGCCGAGCAAAATATCGTCGTCGAGATACAATTCGAGTTTATCAAGTGAAAAATTGAGTTTCATTTTATACTTTCGCCTTACGGTTA
Organism: Saprospiraceae bacterium; assembly: GCA_043721685.1. Classification (GTDB taxonomy): domain Bacteria; phylum Bacteroidota; class Bacteroidia; order Chitinophagales; family Saprospiraceae; genus JAAFJT01. The sequence goes on from JAYSQG010000543.1 coordinate 3,092, forward strand.
TAAAAAACTTGCAAGTTAATATAGGATTCGGTGACTTTAATGTTTTGTAGAGACAAAAATCGTAACAACTTAGTTTAGACCACAGATGACACAGATTTAACAGATTTTCACTGATTTTTCTTGTATTTCAAATAGATTTAAAGAAAAATCAGTGAATATCGGTTAAATCTGTGTCATCTGTGGTCTCTTCAATAATTACAATCAAAATAATAATAATTTGAAAACAATATTTATCATTCGTCATGCAAAATCAAGTTGGGCAGAACTCGGTGCAAGAGACTTTGACCGTGTGTTGGATAAACGCGGTCATCATGATGCGCCGTTGATGGCTAAAATACTGAAAGAGGCGGGTGTTCATCCCGATTTAATCGTTTCAAGCCCTGCTATGCGCGCCAAAACTACGGCATTGTATTTTGCCCATGAATTTAACCTAAATGCAGAACAGATTGATTATCAATCAGATATCTATGAAGCAATGGAAACGGATATTTTCAATATTATCCGAGAATTGCCCAATACAGCCCATGTTGTTCTCCTTTTTGGGCACAATCCAACGCTGACTTATTTCACAAATAACTTTAATCCAGACCCGATTGAGAACCTACCGACTTGTGGTATCGTTCGTATAGCCTTGAACGTAGAAGATTGGTCGAAGTTTAGTGATAAGACTGCACGGGTGACGGGTTTGTGGTTTCC
>JAYSQG010000544.1:0-14417 GCA_043721685.1 Saprospiraceae bacterium
AAAGATGCTGGTTTTGAACCTCAATTGCGCAATCAACAGTACGAATACAGGGAATTGCCTAAGAATATCGTTCAACAACAGTTGGATTATGCGACGATGATAGTGGACTAAAAAATGATGAATGATAAATGATGAATAAAGCGGCACAATACTGAGGGGGTCGTTTTATTCATCATTTATATTCATATTTCATCATTAACCTTCCATTTCTATTAATAGTTGTCCTTTTTCGACAGGTTGTCCTTTTGTGGTGTGAACAGCTTTGACGATGCCATCTCCTGTGGCTTTGATGACGTTTTCCATTTTCATAGCTTCTAAAATCAAGACGGTATCACCTTTTGTAAGCGATTGACCGACTTCAACAGCGACTTCGATAACCAAACCGGGCATCGGTGCTTTTATGTCGCCTACTTTTTGCGCTACACCGACTTTCATACCCAATTGGTCAATGAGACGGTCGTACATATCGTTGATTTTGGCGGTATGAATAGAGCCATTTATTTTAAACGTAAATGTCTTTGTCAAATAATCAACTGACTGAATTTCAGCTTTGTACGATTTTTGGTTTTTTAAAATATGGAATATGCCATCGCCATCAGCAATAATATCTAATTCGGCAGCGTCTTGTGGTGTTACTTCAAGAAGTTTATCGTTAACGGCTATTTGGAAAGGTTGATTAGTCATTTTCTGTGATTGAGTGATTAGGATATTTGGTACGGATTTGGCAAATATATAGACTTCTATATGTATTCAAAAAATTATAGCCTTTGAATTTTCAAAAAACTTTTCATATCCAAGGACATCGTGGGGCGCGGGGACTGCTGCCTGAAAATACGATTGCTTCCTGTTGCAAAGCCGTTGCGTTGGGCGTTGACGGTTTGGAAATTGATGTTGTTGTCTCAAAAGACAATCAACTGGTCGTGTCGCATGAACCGTGGATGTCTCCGCTTTTTTGTTCATTGCCTGAAGACGAACTTTGTGAAAGAATACCCGATGCATTTGTCAACAGAACGCCACGTATTAGTAAAGGGTTACTGCTGCGACATTTAACCGTTTCCGAAATTAAACAATACGATTGCGGAATACTTGGTAATCCTTATTTTCCGACGCAAGAAGCGATAAAATCCTGTAAACCAACCTTTTATGAATTAGTTTCGGCTGTTCATGCCTTTTGTGAAATAGAAAATTTGAGGAAGCCCTTTTGGAATATTGAGGTTAAAAGTCACCCGAATTGGTATGGTCGTTTGGTGTTACCACCGCCTTCTTTTGTACGTCTTTTGACAGATGAGATTAAAAAAATAGGTTTAGATGCGCCTACAACCTCTTATATTTCTTCGTTTGACCCTCATTTTTTGAAAGAAATGAAAAGACAGACCCCCTCAGTAAAATTGGCATTTTTGACTGAAAATCGGTATTCTTTCCTTCAAAACATCAGGCAATTGGGCTTTTTACCCGCCATTTACAGCCCTTATTATAAATTTTTGAGAAAAAGAACGGTTGAGAACGCCCATAAACTAGGGGTAAAAATAGTGACATGGACAGTCAATGATGTGAAAACGGCGGCGATACTGAGGGGGTGGAAAGTGGATGGTTTGATTACAGATTTTCCAAATAACATTACTTCTCTTTAAGTACAAACAGTTTTTTTGTCATTCTGAACGGCAGTGAAAGAATCTGTATAAATCCTTGAAAATGAATAATTTAGATTCTTTCACTGCGTTCAGAATGACAAAAGTACGTTACTGTTTACGCTTAAATTAACCCTAATTTTTCATAAACAAAACCTCTGTCTAACTCTAAAACTTCATTGGGTTGTAAATCGCCAATGGTCAAATTAGCGATTCTTACACGTATCAAACGGAGGCAAGGATGTTCGATTTTGGCACACATACGTCGTACTTGCCTGTGTTTTCCTTCAATCAATAGGGCTTCAAGCCAAACCATGGGCTTCCATGCTTGCGGCATGGGTGGCGGGACACGTTCCCAAACATTATTTCCATTGAAAAAAGGTGTGAGGTCTTCTACCCTATTACACTTACACGGCAGCGTATTATGGCGTTTTTTTCCAATTTTTATATCTAAACCTGTTTGAAATTGAAGGAGTGCTTCGTCGGTCGGCACGTCTTCAACAAGAGAAAGGTAAGTGCGCTCATGGGCAAATTGGGGATCGAGTAAGGTATGATTGAGTTTGCGGTCATTGGTCATCAACAATAAACCTTCGCTGTCAATATCGAGCCGTCCGATGGGATAAACATCCTTTGGAAACTCGAAATTTAAGTCTGCCAAAGTCCGTTGCCCTTCGGTTTCTTGCGTAAATTGGCAAAGGACATTGAATGGTTTATTGGCAATAAAATAGCGAAACATGGATTCGTTGTTGGTAATTGGTTATTAGGTAATTGGGGATTGGTAGAACACGAATAACGAGTAACCAATCCCCAAAAACCAACTAAGCGTCTGTCGTTTTGCGTTTACGACGGGTTTTGAACATTTCGACGATTTCTTTTTCTTTCAAAAAGTGCCACACTACAAAATAAGTGGCGACGAAACGTTTGACCTCTTGATATTCTTTGGCGCGTTTGTCAATGAATTTAACAAGGCATTTATGGATATAAACAAGCGAAATATCACGCAAATTTTGATTGAAATGCTCATTTTCAAAGATGCGCATATAAGCAGAAAAGGTTTTTGAAATCTCAAAATATTTAGGATATTCCCGAGTTTTCAAACTGGTAATAAAGCGTTGAAGATAGCCAAAAATCAAACGACGTACAGACTCATTGACGGTTGACAGTCCTTCATGATTGTAATAAAATTGTTTGACCACCTGCATAACATCCTCACTTTCATAATCTTGTGTATGAATAATATCTGCCATGCGGTAATATTCCGTCAAATCGTCCTCTACCTCGCGGTGAATCATCGTTGATGCTTTCATTTCAGCTTTAGCATCTAAGTCAAAAGCAGCTTCTTGCATATCGTTGATGAAAGACAAATATGTTTCAGAAAATTCTGGAATTTCAACACGTAACTTGTTGAAAATCAACTTAACCGCTTCAGTATCTTGTGGCTCTAAATTAAAGAAGTTCATGGTCAAACACATCAATTGAATGTGTTCAGATGTCCCTTGAAGTGCTTCATTTTTAACCGAATCAACGATGAAAGACAACAAACTTTCGTTATTCAAACGCTTACCAATGCGGTACATCAAGAAGTTTTTAAGTTCTGGATATTCAACTTTCAAGGCAGAAAAGTTGTTCGGAAAGTTAGCCGTTAAGAAATTATCCTTATCAAATTGCGCTTGATAACGTTGGAAACCCAAGTCACGTTCGTGCAATTCACGGAATTTATCCAATTTATTGCTTTGCAAATAATAACGCAAACGTTTGTTAACAACGTCATTGATAAAGTCGGTAATCCAAATATCACTTGACAATGCAAAACCCATTTGGACAGACTGTCCAATACGTTTTTTGATAAACTCGAAATTTGAAGATTCAAGAATCGCCGTCAAAATTTCTTTGAAGTGATTTTGTGGACGCACGTACTTGAATTGGTCGTTGATTTGCCCCCTCAGTACAGAGAAGCCCAAAATACGTTGAAGAAACAAACCTTCAAAATAAGGGTTCAAAAGAATACGCTCCAACGAAATGAGTTGTAAAGGATCGTTGGCAGCCACTTCTGCATATATTTTTGCAATGCGTGGCTCATATATATCGCATAAAACTTTGTATTCAGCTTCCTCTTCAGTGTCCAAATACGCAGCATACGCTTCTGAATTTTGAATGCCTTCCGCAATTTCTTGTAGGCGGCTTAAATATTTTTCATTTAAATCGAGCATGATTTTTTGATTTTTAGAATGTGAGTTTTAAAAATTTGGTTACGATTTATGCCTTAAATCCAATCATTTTTAGGCAAAAAATTAAGGCTTAAAGAATACGAACCTGATGGAACAACAATCGGTTCCATCAGGTTCGTAGTGCAAACTTATATGTCTAAATCAATAGATGCTAATGGTTTATCGTTTTTTTTATCAAAAAGATTCAAAAGCGACCCCTCAGTAACAAATTAAAAATTGATTATTCAGCAGCGTCAGTTGATTCAACTGTTTCTGTAACTTCAGCAACTTCTGTTGGTTCAGCAACAGGTGCTTCAACAACTTTCTTAGCTTTAGGCTTACCAAAAACAGCTTGGTGGAATTCTGCTTTTTTAGCTTGTGTTTTAACAACACTTGCGCTGATTGTTTTTTCTTTGTTCTCGATGAACTCGTTATAACGGTCAGCAGCTTGGTCGGTGGTAATTGCACCTTTGTTAACACCGCGTTGAAGGTGCTTACGGAACATAACGCCTTTGTAACGAAGAATTGCTGCCACTGTATCAGTCGCTTGTGCGCCTTTTTCCAACCAACTGAATGCCGCGTCGCGGTCAAGATCAATGGTTGCAGGAACTGTCATCGGGTTATAAGTACCGATTTTAGCGATGAATTTGCCATCACGTGGTGAACGGCTGTCAGCGATGACGATGTGGTAAAACGGTGCTTTCTTGCGACCGTGTCTTTGCAAACGGATTTTAACTGCCATCTGAAATATTGTGTAATTAGTTAATAAAGACCCGACTCATTGGCTCAACCAACATCGGGTTATTTCAAAATCCGCGCAAAGATAGACCCTTTTATTGAATTAGAAAACTATGCTTCAAATATTTTACTAATTAAAACTTATAATCCAAACGCAATTGAACGTTACGAGGTGCTTCAATTAAACCCGGGCGATATGTGTATTCGGTATTTGTCAAATTTGCGCCTATTACTGTCAATTTAAATTTGGGTGTAAAAAAATAAGCCGCACGTATATCGAGGGTTGTAAAACCGTTATTATGCGCTCGTCTGAATTCGCCAATGCTTAAAAAGGGCTGCCCGCCTGAACCCAAAATTGGACGCAAATCTTGTTCCAAAATGCGGTCAATCGCATCCATATTGCTGTTGTACAAAACAGCGACACCGACGAGGAATTTTTTATGTGCTAACTCCACATCAAATTTAAAATTATGTTTAAAACGGTATTTCAAAACATTGTAATTGGCAGATGAATTTAAGCTGTCTGTTTTTCTAAACTCCTTGAATTTCGGATCAATATACGTATAGCCTATCAATACTGAGGGGGTAAAATCGCCCACTTTTCCTTGCCCTTGCACACTCACTTCTAAGCCTTTGATACGGGTGTTCCCCACATTTATGGAATGAAAACCAAACTCGCCTGTTTTGAATAAAAAGTCGCCACTGGCTTGAAATTCCATCATATTGGTATATTCCGATTGAAAGACAGCAGCATCTGCGTAGCCTTGAAAACCACCTATTTTAAAGCCTTGTTTTAGACCAAACTCACCTGTCCAACCTGTTTCAGAGGTCAATTGCGGGTTTGGAAAAATACGCAAAGCACCCGCTAAAGTGTTGATATACAACTCCGCAATCGTTGGAAAACGGTAGCCTTGCCCCCAAGAAGCCCTCAAAAAAGTCGCATTTCCTACTTTATAGTTTGCACCTAAACGAAACACGGGTTTGGCTTCTTTGAGTTTTCCTGCGTTTGGCGCAGCTTCTTTGTAGCGTTTATTGAAAATGATTGTGTCGGGGCCATAGATCGTGTTGCGCTCATATCTTGCACCAAAAGACAAATTGAGCCTGTCCAATTTCGCATCGGCTTGGGCATAAGCAGCGAGGTTGAGGGAACTGTAACTGTTGTTGCCATACAAAGGAGCTTGGACAGTTGTACCACCACTCACAGCACCTGCGGTGACGACCAATTTATCGTCAAACATAGGTCTTTGGAACTGATATTCTGTATAATAAAGTTGAGATTGATTGGACTGATTGTTCAAAAGTTCATTATCAACAGAGTAATAACGCATCAAAATCTTATGCCGATTGCCTTTTTTATCAAAATAATTGAGATAAGGGTCAACCCAAAAACGGCGACGAGTGCCTGAATTATAGCTGCCTTTTGCACCTATAAAGGCACTGTCTAAATGGTTTGCGAAGTAAAAAAAGTTATTTGCAGACGATTGATTGAAGTTGGCATTGATACCTACGCTTAGACGGTCAGTGATGCGATAACGTGTGGCGAAAGAGATACGACCGTATTTGTCATAAACACCTTTCATAAAGCTACTTGTATTACTGTAAAATGCCGTTCCAACGAAATCTAATTTGTTATACTTTTGGGCATGTGAGAAGCTAAAACCTGCATCATAAGGCTGTGAATTTCCCTTCCACCATTGCTTTTGAGCGTCTTTGGGCGCAAGGTAAGCAGTGTAAAAAGTCGCTAATTTTGTAATCGGTTCAGATTTAGCAAAACCTGTCCTGATATTTATGATGCCATTCATCGCCGATGAGCCATAAAGTGCTGATGCTGCACCCTTTACGACTTCAATTTGTTCTATATTTTCAACAGGAATGTCTTTCCAATTCGGAAAACCGGCATCGGCTTGCAAGGCTGGTATATCGTCCACCAAAAGCAAAACACGGCTACCCGCACCATAAGACCAACCCGAACCACCGCGAATATTGGCTTGTCCGTCCATAATATTGACACCTGGCACTTTCTGCAAAACATCATCCACACGCCTTGTATTGACGTTTTCAATGAGTTGTGGCTTCAAAATATCCATAGAAACGGTGACTTCTGACAAAGGTTTTTCAAATTTACCTGCTGTTACCGTTGTTGTTTGGAGCATATTATTTGCTTCTGCAATCTCAAAATTCAGAATTTGCCCCCCCTCAGTAATTGACACGTTTTTAGTCAAATTTTCATATCCAACAAAGGAGACAAAAGCTTTGTAAATGCCCGTTTGGGTCAATTCAATTTTATAATTTCCTTGAATATCCGTCAAACTCCCCTTTCCGTTCAAGAGAACTGTTGCGCCTATCAGCGGCTCTTGTGTTTTAGCATCGCTCACTTTCCCTGTGATTGCGATTTGAGCAGAAAGAAAATTTTGGTAAAGTAAAAAAAGGCAAATATTTAGTGCTGTTTTTGTCATAGCAAGCGTTTAGATTAGTGGTTTTTGAAATTCTTTTTTTGTTAGAATTTCAAAGATAAAAAAAGCATTTATACTGAGGGGGGTAAAATTTCAAATAGGGACTAAAAAGCAAAAACCCGAAAGTGTTGCCTTTCGGGTTTTCGCAATTAACGGAAAACTTATCTAATGCCTTTCGAGAATTAGAAAAACAAATTTATAGGAAGTTCTCGACATTTTCAAGAGGCAAATCAAATGCGTCAGCGACACCTTTATATACAACCTTTCCGTTGATGATATTTAAACCCAATTTCAAGTCATTGCGTTCTTTACATGCTTGTTTCCAACCTTTTTCTGCCAATTGAATCACATAAGGTAGCGTGGCATTTGTCAAAGCAATCGTTGAGGTATAAGGCACTGCACCCGGCATATTGGCGACGCAATAATGTACGACATCGTCAATAATGAATGTTGGGTCTTCATGTGTTGTGGGTCTACAAGTTTCGATACAGCCGCCTTGGTCAACAGCCACATCTACTAAAACAGTACCTGGGCGCATCATTTTCAACATATCCCGAGTAATCAAATGCGGAGCTTTTGCGCCTGGAATTAAGACTGCACCAACGATAAGGTCTTGTGTTCCAATCAGTTGACGAATATTGTACTCGCTCGAATAACGAGTCACAACGTTTGCAGGCATAACATCATTTAAATAGCGCAAACGGGGCAAGCTGATGTCCATGATAATGACTTGTGCGCCGAGACCTGCTGCCATTTTTGCAGCTTGTGCGCCGACGATGCCACCACCAAGAATCAAAACACGACCAGGTTCAACACCCGGAACACCTCCCAATAAGACCCCGCGACCTTTTGCTGGTTTTTCTAAATATTTTGCACCTTCTTGAATAGCCATACGTCCCGCCACTTCGCTCATGGGAACGAGAAGTGGCAAAGAACGATCTGGCATTTCCACGGTTTCATAAGCCAAACAAACAGCACCACTTTGAATCATTGCATGAGTCAAGGGTTCATAGCTGGCAAAATGGAAATACGTGAAAACTAAGTGATGTGGTTTGATTAAAGCATATTCTTGTTCAATCGGTTCTTTAACCTTCATTATCATTTCTGCAGCTGCAAAAACTTCTGCGGCTGTATCGAGAATTTTAGCACCCGCGGAAATGTATTCATGGTCAAAAAAGCCAGAACCATCCCCTGCTTCTTTCTCGATAAAAACTGAATGTCCGCGACGAGTCAACTCCATTGTACCCGATGGGGTTAAAGCAACACGATTTTCACTTGATTTGACTTCCTTTGGAACGCCTATTATCATAATATTAAATTGGTTTATACTTGGTTAGAACTAGTTTTTTTTTAAAGGCACAAAGCTATAGCTTCTGAAATATATTTTACATTTGCTCTAATTAATAACAAAATTTTTCTACAAAACTGAAAATAATAGAAAAATTTTCTAAAATCGCTCATTCAATTTCTTTAAAGCAAAAAAACTTTCTACCCACATGGCTACCTTAGATAAAATTGACAAAGCTATTTTGTCGTTATTACAAAATAATGCGCACTATACAATTAAAGAAATCGCTGCGAAGGTGAATATTTCACTTACACCTGTCCATGAACGCATTAAAAAAATGGAAAACGAAGGCATTATTGAAAGATATGTCACCGTTTTGAATAAAAAAAAATTGGGGCAGTCGCTCATCGTTTATTGCAATATTTCGCTTTTCAAACAATCTGCTGACGATTTCAGCGTTTTTAATGAAACCATCAATCAATTACCCGAAGTTGTTGAGAGTAGTGTGGTTTCAGGGTCATTTGATTATATTTTAAAAATCGTCGTCCCTGATATGGATGCATATTACCTGTTTCATCAACAGAAACTCGCTAGCATTCAATGTGTTTCGCATATCAACAGTTTCTTTGTAATGAACGAAGTCAAATACACGACGGCTATACCGCTACCTTAATTGAAATGTCAAATTTATGATTTCAAAATTTAATTGTCAATCGTCTATCATTAGCATCAATTACTTTCATAAGACATTATTAATCAACACATTATAAAAAAATAAATGAACGGCAATTTAACTCTATGTGCTTATAAATTCTGCGCAGTGAAAACTTGGCAGTTTTCTTGATAGAGTCTATTTCATCGAATCATAATCAAAACTGCGGTGAAAGCCTTTCTATACTGAGGGGGGTATAATTGGGCCAAAATATCCTGCATCACGTTTTCTACATTGACAGTTTGTCAATGTTTTTTTACAAAATGTTTCTATTCAGGAAATAAACTTTTCAACAAGCCGTTAATTTGATATTCGATTTTGATAGGAAATAGAGCAAAAAAGTATCTTTGCGCGTTCAAAATTTAAAACCGTTTTAACCTGCAATTCAGAGCAATGAAAAAACTGTTCAAGTTAAGTTTAATGTTGATGTTGGGTGCAAGCTTTGTACTGTCGACATCCTGCAAAAAAAAAGAGCGCTCGTCCACAACTGGATGGGCTTACAACGACCCTAAATGGGGCGGATTTGAAAAACTGCCTTATAAAGGTCAAGCTACTGGACCGAATCTCGTTTTAATTGAAGGTGGCACCTTTTCGATGGGTTTGACGGAACAAGACGTGACATTTGAGTGGAACAACGTACCGCGCCGCGTAACGGTTTCTTCATTTTACATGGATGAAACAGAAGTAGCCAACACGGACTACCGCGAATATTTGTACTGGCTCGAGCGTGTTTTCAGTGGTTCTTATCCAGAAATCTTCCAAAAGGCTTTACCCGATACACTCGTTTGGCGTGAGGAATTATCGTACAATGAACCTTTTGTTGAGGCTTATCTGCGCCACCCCGCTTACGATGAATACCCTGTCGTAGGTGTCAGTTGGTTGCAGGCGAACGAATATTGTAAATGGCGTACTGACCGTGTGAATGAGATGATTTTAATTGAAAAAGGTATCATCAAACCACAACCAGAACAAAAAGATGCGAATAACTTCAATACAGAAGCTTATTTAGCTGGTCAATATGAAGTTATTCCACGTAATCAATTGCGCGACTACAGTGCTGCTGGCAAAGGTAAAGGCAAACGTCAAGTCAAGTTTGAAGATGGTATCCTGCTTCCTGCTTATCGTTTACCTACTGAGGCAGAGTGGGAATACGCAGCGTTGGGTTTGAAAGGAAACATGGCTTCATCAAAAGATGAGCGTATCACAGATCGTCGGATTTATGGTTGGAATGGCAATACTGTTCGTTACCAACGCCATGACCGCAATCAAGGTGACATATTAGCCAACTTCAAGCGCAGTGGTGGTGACTATATGGGTATGGCTGGCAACTTGAATGACCACGCCGCACGTCCAGCTCCTGTCCATTCATTCTGGCCAAACGATTATGGTCTTTATAATATGGCAGGTAATGTCAATGAGTGGACTATGGATGTTTATCGTCCAATGACAAGTTTGTCATTGCGCGATGCAGATAACCAAGACCTCGACCCTTTCCGTGGTAACTCTTTCAAACGCAAAGTGTTGAACGAAGAAGGTAAACCCGTAAAAGATGACACAACGGGTCGCCTTAAATACCGCGATGAACATGACGACGAGGTTGCTAACCGCGATAACTACAAACGTTCAAAACTGTATGACTACATGGACGGTGACTCGACTTCTAAATATTTCGAGAATCAACCGATGTATGATTATGGCAAGAAAACACTTATCAGCGACAAAGCACGTGTTATCAAAGGTGGTTCTTGGGCGGATCGTGCTTACTGGTTATCTCCAGGTACACGACGGTTCAAAGATGAAGACAAATCTGACAGCAAAATCGGTTTCCGATGTGCTATGATGCGAACCGGTTCTCCTGCTGGCAATAATGACAACGGTGGCAATATGTTCAAAGCCCGAAAAAAGAAAGAAAAACGAAAGTATTAGCGTTCATTTCTCTCTTTCATAAACAAAAAAAGCTGTTTCGATGCACTCGAAACAGCTTTTTTTGTTTGGGGATTTGTTATTTGAGATTTGTTATTGGTACTGGTTAAAACCAATAACAAATCCCAATAACTAAAAAGGTAAACCAATAGCGAAATTGGGATTGACATTGCGTTTCCACGAATATTCATTGATGGGAATCCAATTATTGCCATTCTTTTCATATGGTTCACGCAGTTTGAAGCCAAAATCTAAGCGAATCGTCGCATAAGTTACATCAAGGCGCAAACCAATACCTGAACTAATAGCTATTTGGTCGAACCAAAACTTATCAATATTGCCATTGGGTAGTTTGTCGTCTTTTTTAATATTCCATATATTTCCCGCATCGAAAAGTATGGCAGTGTTGAAACGCCAAAAAAGAGGGAAACGAAACTCTGAATTGAATTCCAATTTTAAATCACCCGCTTGAAATGGAAAAGCTTTGGTCGCAGCTGAATCGAGTGTAAAATCATGGTAACCGCCTGGTCCTATATCCCGAATAATCCAACCACGAATACTATTTGGTCCACCAACATAAAATTGACGAGAATAAGGGACAGGTGCATTATCCAAACTCTTAGCAATACCCATTGAAAGCCTTGCTGCAAACAACCTTTTGGCAGTTACTTGACGGTTATAACGCAATTCGACATCACCCCGTAAAAACTTTGAAAAAGGCAACGAATCCGTTAAATTATAGGCATTTCCTTTGTTAAATAACTTTTCCAAAAGTAAAACCTCTGATCCTGATTGTTCAATATTGCTGATAAACTGAAAACGTTCTCCAAACGCATTTACTTTTCCATTTCGTTCATAATTCAAAGAGCGCGCAACAAAACCCGTCATTAACTGAGGGGTCAAACTGCGTCTTAGACGTTCATCGGCAATTCTATCAAAATTTGTTGTCCGACGTGTGAGTTGTAATTCCACACCTGTTGGGCTGATGACAAACTTTTCTGCGCCATTTTTCCGCTTTAAAACATAACGTGTCCCTAAGTTAAACTGTTGAATTCTATACAAATCCAAACTCAATCTGTCGCTAAAAATATAACTCAATGTCAGTTCTGAACTGGCATTTTCCTTCAAATCTTTATAAAAAGCCGATTTTACAAGACCTATTTTATTGAAAATTTGCCATGAATTTGATAAATTAATAAATTTTGGAATAGACAAAGTATTGTCAAAACGAATATCAAACGACAAACCATTGACAGCCTCTTTACTAAATGACAAAGAACGGTCAAGGCCTGCCGAAAAACGAGAATTAAAACGTTCTGCACCACCAAAAAGATTTTTATGATTGAAGCCAAAATCTGTTGCCAAACCTATACGACCTAAACGACTGCCACTATTTGACACATTTATATTGGAATAATTGACTTCAACACCCCCATCAATACTCATTTTATCAGAAGGTGTCAAAAATATTTTGTAAGAAATAGCTGTTGGGTCGTCCTTATCAACATCAGGTTTGATATTGACAAATTTATAAACGCCCAAATTGGTTAATTGCCTAATCGTTTTATCGTTTAATTCTTTACTGTATAACTCACCTTGCTTCAAAGGGATAGCATTACTGAGCGTGGTAATTTTCAAATCAAAAATACCATCGTATGTACTAAACTTCTTTCTATCCGCAATAATGGTATCGAAAGCGGTTGATTCGCCAAGTCTTGCATCAAAATTGGGAAAAACAGTTATTTCGCCCGTTGTATATTTTTGGTGGGTAGGTCTGTCATTGGGTGTTTGAACAGTCAAGGTGACATTGACAAGTCTTTCATTTTTGCTATTGAAACGCAAAAATGTGGTATCAGCTTCCAATTGAGTGATGTAGTTTGGTGTAAATCGAGCATAACCAAAATTATTTAAAACCGTTGTAATCCGTTGTTTCTCTTGGTCAAATAGTCTTAAATCAAGGGGCTGCCCTTTCGCCAAAACCGTTTTGTCTCGTGTATCATTCAACAAATACAAAATAGCTGTATCATTGCAAGCAGATTTAAAAGAATCAATGACATACAAGGTCCCTGGGTTCACTGTGTAGGTGATGGTTGCTATACCTTTTTCTTTGTTTTTATAATCATGGTCAGCATGGACAGAAGGATAGTTGTAACCAATATTTTTCAGATATTGCTCCATGTTTTTAACCGTAGCGTCACGAAATGACTGTTTGTAAATAGTCGGTTCGATTGCAAAACTTTTATAAAGCCAACGCCTAAACCTATTTGGATAGGGATCTTGTTGTTGTTTATACCAAAACCAAGCACCTGATTTCGATTTGCCGATTAAAATTTCAGGTAAACCGTTTTGTTTATACAAGGTTGCTAAATCAGTTTGAAGGCTAACTTTTGTACGGCGACTTGAGACGTTATTAATTTTTATTTTATTTGAACCGACGATATATTGGTCTTTCTCTAAAAATTTATCAACATTGCACGACGAAAGCAGCAGTAAAATCAATCCAATACTGAGGGGTATAAAAATGGTTCTGTAATTCTGTTTAATAAACCATAAGGGTATTATAGACTTGGACCATTTACTTTTTAATGTCGAAATATTTTCAATACAATTCAAGTTCATCAGTTGTTTTTCAGTACAATGAAAAATTACTAAAATCCGTTTCAATTTGTAATCTATGTTGTTATCAAAAGCAAAACATAAATACATCCTATCGCTTAAAACAGCTAAGATGCGACAAAAGTACGGTGTTTTCATCGTCGAAGGTGAGAAAATGGCACAAGAAGTTTTAATACATAAAAGTATCGAAATCGAAACGATATGTGCTTTAGAAACGTGGATTCAGAGCAATGAGTTTACGCTCAAACCTTTTTTTAATAAAACAATAACGGTTTCAGAAGCAGAATTGAAACAAATATCCAACCTCACAACACCTAATAAAGTCTTCATTATTGCAAAAATACCGACCCCTCAGTATAACGATGATTTGATACAAAAATCCTTTTCAATTTATCTCGATGGTATTCAAGACCCTGGCAACATGGGCACAATTATGCGCATAGCCGATTGGTTCTCAATGCCTTATATATTTTGTTCAAAAGCTTGTGTTGATGTGTGGCAGCCCAAAGTCGTGCAGTCCAGCATGGGTGCTTTTTTGCGTGTGCAAACGATGGAGATGGATTTTTCGGATGTCAAAAACCGTTTTCCAAACCTGCCTACTTTTGCCGCTATACTGAGGGGGGATAATATTTTTGAAAACAACAAATTCCCTAAACAAGGTATCATCATCATCGGCAATGAAGGCAGTGGCATTTCAGAAGATATCATCGCACAAGCCGATTATAAAATTACAATCCCTGGCGGCGGCGGTGCAGAATCGCTCAATGCGGCGATTTCGATGGGTATTATTGCGGCAACATTGATTCACAAAAAATAACAAGGTATAGTAGACGAAATAGAATCGTTTTATGC
>JAYSQG010000545.1:0-2086 GCA_043721685.1 Saprospiraceae bacterium
TTTTCTGCGGCAATGATTAAACTGGCAGGAGACTCATCAAAAAGTGTTTTTTTTATATCCAATACTTGCCAATTTTTATCTGGACAATAAGCGACACCCAAGATTTGTTCGTTCAAGCCAATCCAAAAACCGCCTTCGTGGTCTTGTACAGTTTTGCTGCCGCTAAAACCGTTGAATTGGCGATACGGTTTTTCGAGTCTTAAATCTTCGACATTTTTATAAAGGTACAATCCCCCATTTTCAGCAGCCGCTACAACAGCAATATCGCCGCCTTTTGTCAAATACAACTGCCTGACAACCAATGAATTAGGACGAAACCAAACTTCTTTCCCCTCTTTTATAT
Source organism: Saprospiraceae bacterium (assembly GCA_043721685.1). Classification (GTDB taxonomy): domain Bacteria; phylum Bacteroidota; class Bacteroidia; order Chitinophagales; family Saprospiraceae; genus JAAFJT01. The sequence goes on from JAYSQG010000545.1 coordinate 344, forward strand.
AATGCAGATAATTTAAGCTATTCAGTAAATACTCCTTGTTAGACAATTGCAATAAATGGGTTGTATTAGGTTTGGAATCGGGCGGATTTGTTAGAGTAATAACGGTTCGTGAACCATCACTTTCCAATATTTCAAGTCCCTTTTTGAGGTCTTTATACTGAGGGGGTATGTTTTCATATTTTTTAGAAGATGTAGAAGAGAAAATTGTTTTGCCTTCTATGGTTGTCGTGAGATACAATTCTGGGCTTTGAGGCGTAAAGATGTCAACCTGCCCTTGTGTATTAATTTTCACAATGCCGAGACCCGTCAGACCTAACCAAACAGTCTGCGTTTTATCCACAGAAAAGTAAAGAACTTGCAAGAAGTCCTTGCGTAAAGCGTCAATTTTACCTTGAAAAGGATAAGGACGCACCGAATCGCCTTGAAAAACCTGTATTTGCCCAATGGGATTAATAGCCCAAATATACCCATTGGGTGTTTCTGAAAACGCCCAAGTATTGAGTTTTCCCAAGCCTTTTACTGAGGGGGGTGTTGTAAAATTCTGCCCATTGAAATAACAAAACCCTGCTGTTGTTCCTACCCAAATCCGCTTTTGGGCATCTTGAAAAACATTGCGCACAGCGGGTGCAGGCAAGCCATTTTCAATGGTATAGTGTCGCCAGCCCAAAGGAAGCTTTTGCGCTGACAGGGATACAGCACAAAGTAAAAAAAGTGAGCAAGCGAAAAGAGAGCGTTGGTCAATTGTTGATTTCATGGTTTTGTTTTTAATGAGCATTCGTTCTATTTGAAGAAAAATGAACGCTTGAAATTAATACTTTTTTACCGAATATGAACGCATCGTAACCGAATTTAAATTGTAAAAGAATTTGGGGAGGGTATGATGGTATTTTTGTATTGTAAATAAGGCTTATAATTATACTGTGACGCATCTTAAATCAATTTTTTTAATTTAAAAACAATCAAAAAAATGAAAGTACTTTTGAAAATTGGCTCAATGATGATTTTTCTGATTTTTAGCCAAGTCTTATTCGCACAGGGGAATACTCCCCCCAAAATATTTGTCGTTAAAATTCCACTCACCCAATGTAATGGTCAATGTGCCTACATTGGAGAAATTAACCCAAATGGCAATTATGGTAATTACGTTAATTTCACTGCGGGCAAATGGACATGGGATAGCAAACCAGCAGCAATGCGAAGCTTAATTCAATTCGATTTGACAAGCATTCCTTCAAATGCGGTTATCCTTAGTGCTAAATTGGTACTCAAAGCGAATCCTCCTGGTAGCGGATTTCCATCGGTTGCTTATGCCCAACCAAATGGTTTGGTTTTTAAACCCCTCCTAACAACTTGGTCAGAAAATACGGTCACATGGAGTAGTTCACCAACTGTTGGTCCCGTCATGGCTACGCATACTGGAAGTTTAGCAAATGGCATTTTGTTGCCGAGCGATAACATTACGGTGGATGTCACCACGCTTATCAAAGCTCAAAAATTGGGTAATAATTTCGGTATGATGATGCAATTGGTGGATGAAAGTCAGCATTATAAAATCCGTTCTTTCGGTTCTGACGATGGACCAGCAGCAAAAGTACCTGTGTTGGAGATAACGTTTAATTGAAAAAAAGCGCAATCCTACCGATGCCACTGAACCAGTGGCATCGGGTTTTTCTAACGATTTAATTTTAAAATGAAAGCCCCCTATCTTTTCTTAGTAACGTGAAATTAATAAAAGCGCATTTT
>JAYSQG010000546.1:0-47939 GCA_043721685.1 Saprospiraceae bacterium
TACGCTCAAAAATTGATGAACCATTACGAGAGCTATTATGTCGAACAACGCGCTCAATTAAGAAGTTTGAAAGAAGCCAATTCAGATTATGAATTTCAATATGGCGACGCTTTCAAAAGTTCTAATGTATTCAGAGTCAGTGGTTTATATGCCAGTTCCTTATTTAGCGATAGGTCCAAAAATATTTTAACCGCTAAAGACGAAGCTTTTAATCGTTACGATGAGCTGGTGGAGACTTACAACACACGTAGGCACTTTAACCATGAGTTTTTGAAAGGTTCGGAAAGGAAAGATTTTGAAAAACTGAAACTCAACCTCGATACTTTTGAATCTTTACTGAGGGGGTGGCGAAAGGCTTTGCCGAACAATGTGCAAGAGGAATTGCAGCGGTTGAATTCAAAAACAGCACAATATTTTGACAAACCACTTGCCGCAGACATTTTACAGCTTGAAACCGACCTTGATAACCTTTTGACGGAAATCAATGAGACTGATATTTATACCGAATCGCTGGGTCATAAGATGTTGACGCTGCCCAAAAGGATGCTTTTTGTAGAAGGAACGATTGAAAAACTGGAGGAAACGCAGCTCAATATGCGCGACTTCGATACTTTTTATTCGTGGCAACGGTTTTGGATTTCATTGCCCGACAATGGGCATCGGCTCATTGCTGCCTTGACTAAAGTGAAGCCAACAGATTGGACAGCTGCTTTCGATAGTTGGTATTTTCACAATACGCTACTTGTTCATTATCAATCTGATACGGCTGGAAATGATGCTTTGATGAACGACATGAATGAGGTAGAAGACCGCTTACGTGTTTTAATGCCTGCTCAAATTGCTTCCATGTGGCAAGACAGAAGGAAGTTGGCTATTAAAGAAATGAAGCAAAAAAATCCAGAAGATTGGCAATTGTTTTTCAGTTCTAAAAATCTAAAATTAGCCAAAACGAAATATTTGAAGAATATACTGAGGGGTTCGATTGATACGCTGACGGAGGTTTATCCTGCTCTTTTAGTTACACCACAAGTGGCAACACAAATCATCGAAGGAGACGGTAAAGAGTTTGATTTAGTTATTTTTGATAATGCACAAAATATTGATGCAGAACAAGTTGTGCCGATTTTTAGAAATACTGAGGGGGCTGTTGTTATGACAGAAGATGCTTCTGTTCCTAACTCAATTGCTGCAAAATTGAAGGAAAAAGATGCCGCGGTGGTTCGCCTTAATTATTTGCATCGGTCAATGAGTGAAACGACACGACGCATAAATCAGTCTGTTTTTTATCCAAATTTGGACATTCCTTTCCGTCAAGCAGTGGCAGAACAAAGTGTTGATGTGCGTTACGTAAAAAGCAATTTTTCAGAAAAAACAAGGGTGAATGAAGCAGAAATAACTGAAATTGTTGAATTATTGAAAGAAATTTCAGCAACGCCTTTCAACACTTATCCACGTATTGCCATCGTAACCATGACAAAACAGCAGCGCAATACTTTGAATATGACCTTGCTCAATATTGTTCAAAAAACGCTGTGGGGTTGGGAAAAAATTGAACGTTTGCAAAGCAACGGATTAACAATTTTAAATATTGACGAGTTGGCAGGACTGCAATTCGATATTTTGGTAGTGAGTGGCACATTCCCAGATTTTGATAAAATGGGTTTCCCAAAACGGGAGTTTAGGCAATTATTGAACTGTTTTACGCAAAAACTCTATTGGGTCAACTCGATTCCACGCGAAGTATTGGTCAATTCAGCAGCAAGTAGAGATTTCGAAATGCCTTTTTTAATGTCCAATTTGATACTACTTGCTGAAAATTTGGCGCAAGGGAAGACCCCTCAGTATGAAGCGATTTTTAGCCAATTGCGGTCATTGTACAGCAAACCCAAACCTAAAAAATCATCGATTTTTGTCAATGAAGTCATAGCTGCTTTATCCAATTCTATAGAGGCAAAGCGCCTGAAAACGAACTTTATGATTGAAAATCAAACGTTTCCGTTCGTTATTTTGCCTGAAAATGATGATGACAAAGCGATGGTCGTGCGTATTGATGGCAGATTGAGTACCGAAACCATGTATTTTAATGCGGATTGGGAACGCCGTATTTTGCAGGATTTGGTGCGTTTGAATGTTAAAGTTCTATCTATCTGGTCTTATAATTGGTGGAAAAGTGCAAAAGATGAGGCGGAGAAGTTGGTTAATGAGATAAAAAAGTAGCTTTTTTTGCCCAAATGCTCTAATTTTGTTTAAAAATAAATAAATATGCAAACGATAGATATTGAAAACGGAGCTCAATTAGGTATTGAAGACCTCTTGAAAGTCATTCAAAATTTTGATAATCAATCATTGTCAAAATTTGCTGTTGAAGTCAATCAATTGGTTTCAAAGAGAAACAATAATGCACCTATTAAGCGAGAAGCAGATTTATTGAAACAGATAAAAACGGCTATTCCAATATCTATAAAAAAACGACAAAAACAACTCTATGACATGCTTCATCAGGGTACGATAACGCCTAAAGAACGAGATGAACTTTTGCTTTTAAATGATAAATTAGAGGAAAAAGCGGCGGAACGTATCCATTTAATGGGAGAATTGGCTGTTTTGAAAGGTATTCCGATTCAAGAATTAGCGGCTCAACTATGAAAGGACAACGGAGAAAACTAACCGCTTTTGAACAGTCATTTATACAAGACCGTGCGAATAGATGCTGTGAATATTGTAAATTTCCTTTGGATTTCTCACACGACGCATTTCACGTCGAACATATTATTCCACTCGTACATGGTGGAACTTATGAATTGGACAACCTTGCATTCTCTTGCGATGGTTGTAATTCTTACAAATGGACTTTTGTTGATAGTATTGACCCTCAAACGGGGCAAAAATCACTTCTTTTTAATCCGCGAAAAGATGAATGGCCTGAACATTTTACTTGGTCTGAAGATTTTTCTATTATTCAAGGTAACACTTCGCAGGGGAGAGTAACCGTGAATTTGCTCAAAATGAATCGTTTAGGCTTGATAAATGTTAGGAAGGCATTACGACTTTATGGTGTTCATCCTCCGATATGATTTTTTAATAAATTCTTGGAATATCGTATTGACAACATCAAAAACCCTACTTTTGCGCATCAAATTCAAATAAAATAAACCCTTTTCATGTCAAATTCAGTTTATAAAATCGTCGGAGGCAATCCGTTGCACGGCGAAATTACTTGTTATGGTGCGAAAAACTTCGCAACTAAAGCCATGATTGCCACTTTGCTTGGCTCTTCTCCAACAACTTTAACGAATGTGCCGCCTATTGGTGATGTTGAAATTACTGCCGATATGTTGCGTTCACTTGGTGTCACGATTGATTGGGACAAAGAAGCCAAAACGATGACGATAGACCCGACGACGGCAAGCGATGCGCATGTTCGCCAACCACATTCGGGTGCGAATCGGATGCCGATTTTGATGATTGGTGCTTTGCTGCATCGTTTTGATGAAGTAACGGTGCCGATGTTGGGCGGTTGCATCATTGGCGCGCGGGGTGTTGATTTTCATCTTGATGCGATTCAAGATTTTGGTGCAAAAATCATTGAAGGTACTGAGGGGTATATCGCACAGAAATCACGTCGTTTGAAGGGCGCACATTTCCATTTAAAATTTCCATCTGTTGGGGCGACTGAAACGTGTTTGTTCCTTGCTGCGCTTGCAGAAGGTACTTCGGTTATCGAAAATGTGGCAATTGAACCCGAAATAACAGAACTTGTTACGATGTTACGGGCGATGGGTGCGGTCATTTATACCAATTCTAGCAGACAGTTCCGTGTTGAAGGTGTCAAAGAATTGAAAGGTTGTACGATGAATATTTTGGGCGACCGCATCGAAACGGCTTCTTGGGCTTCGATGGCGGCAGCGGTTGATGGTTCGATTACGGTTCATGGTATTCGTCCAGAGACTTTGGGCAATTTTCTTTCAGTCTATCGTCAAGCAGGCGGTGGTTTTGAATTGTTGGATTATGATTCCATGCGTTTTTTTAGAGATAGAAAACCTCAAGCGATTCACCTTGAAACGGACGTTTGGCCCGGCTTTTCGACGGATTGGCAACAACCTTTTGCAGTGTTTTTGACGCAAGCAGAAGGGGTTTCGGTCATCCATGAAACGGTTTATGAAAACCGATTTGGCTATCTTAAAGCTTTGAAAAAACTCGGTGCTTCTGTTCAGTTGACGACGCATTGTATGGGCAGTTTGCCTTGCCGTTTCAGTGGCAAAGGGCATGAACATTCAGCAATTATCAGTGGCGCAACGCCTTTGACAGCAGTTGATACGCCTTTGGAAATTCCTGATTTAAGGGCTGGTCTGGCTTATGTCATTACGGCAGCAGTGGCAAAAGGCACGACAATACTGAGGGGTGTCCCCATGATTGAACGCGGCTATGGCGACATCATTCCACGTTTAACTGGGATGGGTTTAAAGATAGAAAAGGTTGATTTCCAATAGTTTATCTGCTACGAATTTCACTAATTGATATTTCAAGCCTTATTGACGGGGTGATTTAAAATCACCCCGTCAATTTAAGCAGCCAAAGACATCATGCAAATCCATAAAAATTTTAATTTAAAATCATACAATACATTTGGTATTGAAGCCCATTGCGCTGCCTTTGCGGAAGTCACTTCTGTTGATGAAGCCCAACGTATTTTGGTGGAAAATCAGATGTCGATTCAACTTTTAGGCGGTGGCTCAAATGTTTTGTTTTTAGAAGAATTTTACAATCGTTTTTTTATTAAAAACAGTATTGGAGGCATTAAAATAGTAGAATATACTGAGGGGGGGGGATCCGCCAATTCTAATGCTGTTTTGGTAGAAATTGGCGGTGGGGTTAATTGGCATGACTTCGTTTTGTGGGCAATTGACAATGACTTAGCGGGAGTTGAAAACCTGTCATTGATACCCGGAACGGTGGGTGCTGCGCCTATTCAAAATATTGGTGCATATGGTGTTGAATTAAAAGATGTTTTTGAGAAATTAGAAGCATTGAATCTACAAAGTCTTGAAATTCAAACATTTACAAAGCAAGATTGCCGCTTTGGCTACCGTGATTCTGTTTTTAAAACTGAATTTAAAGACCAATATCTGATAACAAAAGTCTTTTTAATCCTTCAAAAAACGCCTACACAACTGAAAACATCCTACGGCGATATATCAAAAACACTTGCAGAAAAAGGTATAGAAAATCCTACGATTCGGGATATTTCAAACGCTGTCATTGCCATTCGTCAATCAAAATTGCCCGACCCCTCAGTAATTGGTAATGCTGGCAGTTTTTTTAAAAATCCGACGATTCCAAAAGCCCAATTTGATGTTTTGAAAACGCAATTTCCGAACATTGTTGGTTATCCCAATGATAATCAAGAGGTCAAAGTAGCCGCAGGTTGGCTCATCGAACAATGTGGTTGGAAAGGCAGACGGTTTGGTAACGTCGGCGTGCATGAACGACAAGCCCTTGTTTTGGTCAACTATGGGGAAGGTAAAGGTTTGCAAATCAGAGATTTAGCTCAAAAGATACAAGCATCTGTTTTTGAGAAATTTCAGATTCAGTTGATGGCTGAGGTGAATTTTTTATAAAGATTAACGCTCAACAATAGCACACGTTAAACGGCTAACACAAATCAATTTTCCACTTTCGTCTTTAATTTCGATGTTCCAAACTTGAATGGTTCGACCGACCCGAATCGGTTTAACTGTACCAAAAACCCACGAACCTTCACGTGCTGAACTCAAATGATTGGCATTGATTTCAACACCCACCACTTGCTTTTTTGACCCCGCTTCAAGGGTTAAAACAGAAGCTACACTGCCTATCGTTTCCGCAAGCGTAACCGATGCACCGCCGTGCAAAATGCGAAAAGGTTGAACCGTGCGGTGGTCAACAGGCATTTTGGCGGTCAAATAATCGTCGCCAAATTCAACGAATTGGATGCCTAAATTATCAGACATCGTGTTTACACCTATCTGTTGTAATATTTCTATGGATGGTTTAACTTTCCAGATCATAATGGTTATTGGTTGATTAGTTATTGGTGAATTGATTGATTGGTTATCGGTTGATTGGTTAACTAGTAACCAATTCACCAATAACCAATCTACCAATAACTATCTCGAATAATTAGGCGATTCTTTTGTAATTGTAATATTATGTGGGTGGCTTTCAACGATGCCAGCACCTGTAATGCGTACAAATTGGGCATTTTGCATATCTGCAATCGTCCGTGCACCACAATAACCCATACTTGCTCTCAAACCGCCGATGTATTGAACCATGACTTCCGCCAAAGTGCCGTTGTAGGGAATACGCCCTTCGATGCCTTCGGGAACAAGTTTCTTAATATCGTCCTCGGCATCTTGAAAATAACGGTCTTTTGAACCGTGTTGCATTGCGCCCAGAGAGCCCATGCCGCGATAGACTTTGAATTTTCGACCATCCAAAATAATTGTTTCTCCCGGCGATTCGTCAACACCTGCGAACAGCGAACCCGCCATAACAGTTGCTGCGCCGGCTGCAATAGCTTTCGGAATATCACCTGTATAGCGCACACCACCATCGGCAATAATCGGAACACCCGTGCCTTTCAAGCCTTGTGCAGCGTTGTAAACGGCTGTCAATTGCGGGACACCAACGCCAGCAATGATACGTGTGGTACAAATCGAGCCAGGACCAACACCTACTTTTACGGCATCTGCACCCGCATCTGCAAGAGCTTTTGCGCCAGCAGCTGTTGCCACATTGCCGCCAATGACTTGAAGATGTGGATAGCGTTTTTTGACCTCTTTGATAGCCTTCAAAACACCTTCTGAATGACCATGTGCGGTGTCTAAAATCACAACATCAACGCTGACGGCAACAAGCGCATCTACACGATCAAAAAGGTCACGTGTCACACCCAAAGCGGCACCTACGACGAGGCGACCAAACGAATCTTTACAAGAATTCGGATAGTCATGCACTTTCATAATGTCTTTGTAGGTGATAAGACCGACAAGGTTGTTGTGGTCGTCAACGACAGGCAGTTTTTCGATTTTGTAGCCTTGCAAAATGTCTTTGGCTTGCTCTAAACTGGTGCCAATAGGTGCTAAGATGAGATTTTTAGATGTCATCAATTCGCTCACGAGGCGATTGTTGTTTTTTTCAAAACGCAAATCACGATTTGTCAAAATACCCACCAATTTGCCCCCCTCAGTAATTGGGATGCCACCGATACTGTATTTACGCATCAAGGCTTGTGCATCACTTACTTTTGCGTCGGGCGTAAGCGTCACGGGGTCAATAATCATCCCACTTTCAGACCTTTTGACAGAGCGAACTTGGTCAGCTTGCTCCTCAATTGACATGTTTTTGTGGATAATGCCTATGCCGCCTTGCCGTGCAATAGCAATAGCTAACTGTTTTTCGGTGACTGTATCCATCGCTGCAGATACCAAAGGTGCATTGATTGTAATCTCGCGTGTGAGTTTCGTTGAAATATCAACTTCGCGTGGGAGGACTTGTGAGAAAGCAGGGACGAGTAGAACGTCGTCATACGTAAGTGCTTCTCCAAGAAATTTGTCTAAGACTGTTTTTACCGTTTCCATGTGCAAAGTTAGTGAACGGTGGTTGTTCATTCGCCATACTCAGGTTGTTTTTTTTTGAAAATAATTTTTTGTTGTCTGTAAAAATTTGATTATCAGACTGTTATACGCCTTTGTCCTTGAAGTAGAATTTGATACAGGGATGGCTTTAAGACCGGAGCATCGAAACTTCCTATTCTTATGAGCAGTGTGAATTATTGGGATTTACCACTTTTTACAAACCATTATTATTAAAATATGAAAATTTTACAAATGAAATTTTATGTAAAGGCTATTTGGCACATAAATATTCAATATTGGTATGTATTTTGTAGGAAATAATTAATAATATATGAATATGTTAAAAATTGAATCTAAATAGAAAGAATTAGTAAACAAGAGTTGAAAAATAAGCGCGTCACAAAATCAGTCGGGTCTTAGATTAAATTGAGAAGAAACATCTTAATATTGACTGAAAATCATGGTGTTGCTTCTTATATTCTAACAGGCTCAATTTCTTCTAATTGTTTTTTTGAATTGTCATTTTTTCCCACAATCTAATCCTACCTCAATTTACAAAAGCCCCTATACTGTATTTTTTCCTATATCCAAATATTAAATCAAATTTTAAATTTAAAATCATGAACCTATTAATGCCTGTTTCTACGCTTATGTCGCGTAAATTTCATGTTGTTTCAGACCTTGACAATGTCAAATTAGTGAAAGAAATTTTTGACCGTAAATCCGTATCGCATATTCTCGTTATGCGTAATGAACGTATTGTTGGTACAGTCACCCGTTGCGATTTTTTAAGTTTTTTTAGTGGACTCAACAAGCAATTTGAGAATGCCACATTGACTCAGTCCCTTTTGCAGATGTACACTGTTGGTGAAGTGATGAATGGTAAAGTTACTTTTATCGAAGCAAATGACCGTATTCATGTCGCGCTCGAAATGTTTCGCGACAATATTTTTACAGCTTTACCTGTCATCGATGAAGAGGACAGACTTGTTGGTATGGTAACGGCTATGGATATCATCAAAGCCTTAGCTAAAGAAAAAGCGACAGAATTGCACTTTAGTATTTTTTAATTTCACGAGGAAACACCCCCTCAGTAAAAAAGCCTTTGCACAGGATGCAAAGACTTTTTTTATGTGTAAACAAGTAGTAACTTACAACTTCACAAACCGCCCATTCGATCGAATGAGGCTCGATTCATCTAAAATATTTATAAAGTAATTACCAGAAGGCAACGATTTGTTAAGGGCAATGCGATGCGAAATGGTGCCTTTTGGAGCACTAATAGATTGTAAATCAATTATTTGTCCGACTTCATTGTATGTCATAATATGCCAAGTGCCGTTCGTTTTTTTATCGAATGTTAGATTGACCCCCTCAGTAACAGGATTCGGAAATATCGTTAATGGGACATCGTAGCTGGCTAAGTCTTTTGACCCTGTTTGCAAATTCATCGAAGGCTCGATAACCCGATTGGCAGCCGCAATATAGGCTTCATTTGAACTCATTTTGAAGTACAAAATACCTCTTTTGAATCCTAAACCACGTAAGCTATAAGCAATTGAAGCAGTATCCCTAAAGCCTTGTACTAAACGAAAAGAATCTAAAACCCTCTGAGGCATCGGAGCGCCATTGAGGTAAAAACTGTCTTGACGAAGTTCAGCATACCGTTCGAACAGAACGCCAAATTCAAGATTTGGCCTACCAATTACAGGGTTTCTTAACCGTAATGTTCCCCAACCGACTACTTCAGTGGTGTATTCGACACGTCGAATATGATTAACATTTGCCTTTGTCGTATAGCCAGCAGATGCCCAAGTCATTTGGTATGGCATTGTATCAATCGTTAATGCTTTTGAAAGTGTGGTTGAAGTCATAGGCAATTTGACCAAATAGGGCGGCGAAACAAACCGCTTTGTTCGAGGTAAAAACCACAATGAATCGGAAAAGCCACTAGTTTGTGCATTTATAAGAACTGTAGCAGACCCGCGAGAAAACCCTAAAATATAGTAACCTGTTGTATCTAATCGTAAAAATTGCGTGTCAACAATCGAATAAGCTCCAAAAGAAGGCCTGGGTCTGAAAAAGTATGTCGCATCGCTAAAATAAGGTGGTAATGTCGTAGCGGGTGTATTGACTTGATTGGTGCTTGAAATAGTGTCTTGTATGGATGTATAATCCCAGATTCTATTACTCCCACGCTGAGGAATTGCCAAATTTACAATTGTAATATCACGATATTTTGATGTGTCTCTTATAACTCCTGAAACGGTATAATCGTCTCGTTTAATCGTGATTTGTGAAAAAGCCATAGTAAAAAGAGGGACGAAGAACAAAATGAGTAAAGCACGTTTCATATTTACAGGTTTTTAATTTTAAAAAAATAATTGTGAACGAATTCCAAAATTATATAAAAATAATGAAAACGGGACAGTTTTTTAAGACAAAAAGCCCTATTTCTAAACCCTGTTTTTTAAAATAGCCACACCTACAGCGCAATTAACACACTGCTTTTTATCACAATATTCTGTTTTCAACTGAATCAACGACTGCGAACCAGCTGCGTTTTTTATATTCAAACCTAATTTTTGCCACCCCTCAGTAACGACGTTTTTTTCTGCTTTTAGGTTGTCTAATATTTCAAGTGCACGGTTTTTCACGGCTTCTTCTTTGCGCATTTTGCCATAGAAAAACAAAAAAGGCGCGACGACATTGATAAGTAAAACGTCAATCGCCTCTTTACCGAAGCTTTTTTCTGACAATACTGAGGGGGTGTCAAACATAAAATGGCTGCGCCAATATTCACTCACTTCTACTTCAAAAAGCGTTTTTAAGTCCGAAATAGGCATGGGTGTAATGATTTTTGAAAACAAATGACTGCTTTTATGCACCAAACCTGCCAATTGTGCCAAGCGAATCGTCGGAAAACTCTGTGGACGCATGCGTGAAAATTTCCAAGCCGTTTTACCGACAGGTGCAACGAGGTTGTGTTTTTTTTGTAAAAACAAAAACTCCTTTTTTAAGGCTTTTGGATAATCATCGATAAAATCAGTTTCTAATAAACCTGATTGACCGAATAGCAAGGCTTCGATCTGAAAAAGCTGATTTTTATGCTTTGCTAAAACCAAATGAGGTAGCCCATGCGCTAACCTTTCCATCGTTTCATCATTTACTTTTGAGCCAAAATAATGCGCAATGAATTGCCAAAAAGTCTCTTCCCAATCACCACTATTACGTTCATAAGCAACTGAAATTGCATCTGTTTTGCGTTCTAAACGCTCTATAAGCAAGCGGTCGAGCCATAAATCTTTTGTTATTTCAGATACTTTGAAAAAATGATGTTGGCAAGGAACCCAATGTTCATTGTTCAAAAGTGACCAATAATTTTGAAAAATGCCTTCAGGAATGCGATTTTTTAAGACCAAACAAGGTATTGCCACACCCTCAGTACTACCCGTTTTTTGATGAAAAATAGGTACGTCTTCTTCATAAACAACGTGCAAAATGACATTGCGATAGGCCGCATCGTATTGATGTTTATGCAACAACCAATCAGAGGATTTGAGGTGCATTTCGACGTTGCCAAACCATGTCAAATCATCAATTTTGAGTTTAACGTTCTGAAAATCTGCACCCGCATCTAAACGATTGTATTCCCCAAAATCGAGAATTTCAAGCGGCTGTCCTGTTGTTGTTTCCAAATTTGACATATCAAAACGGCGTGTCCGCCAAAGGAAGTGTAGGAAGTCTTCTCGCATAGTGTATGTTTTTATTTGTTTAAAAATAAGCAATAGATAGCTCTGAAAGAGCGAAATTTGTTAGCAATGGGTAACGCCCATTGGAAAAAATGAATCAATTGAAACCAACATTTACGAAATTTTTAAAATTTCGTAAATGTTGGTTTCCCTATTATTGTTAATTCCGTAAATATCAAATCCGTTCAAAAATCTTAAAAACGTAATCAAACTCATTTTTTTCGTCTTTACTATGTTGTTCTTCCGAAACGAGTTGCCATTTTGCCATATCCAATTCAGGAAAATAAATATCCCCCTCAGTATCCAAGTCAACTTCTGTCAAATAAAGCTTATCCCAAAGGTCAACGGATTGTTTATATATTTCACCACCGCCGATGATAAAAGCCTCTGTTTCGCCATTGTTTTCAGCCATTTTTAAGCCTTCTGCAATAGAATTGACCATCAAACAACCCGAAGCGATGTAAAACGGATTACGGGTGATAACGATATTCGTACGTTTTGGCAAAGGGCGACCGATACTCTCGAAACAGTTGCGCCCCATGATGATGTGATGATTAATCGTTGTGCGTTTGAAGTAAGCGAAGTCTGCAGGCAAGTACCACGGAATCTCATTGTCTTTGCCGATGACCCCATTTTTGGCGCAAGCCACTATTGCTGAAATTGTCATAAATTATTGATTATTAACTTCTTATTTGTTTTTCAAGTTCAAAAGTAAAAAAGCTGTTTGACAATAACAAAGTTTTGACCCCCTCAGTATCAGAAAAAAATTTCCTTCCATATCTAAAGATGGAGGCAATTGAGGCGAGTTGTACTACAAAGTACAGAGTTTAGCTATTTTTGCACGTTACTAAACTTCAGTTCTACAAAAAATAACACGCAATGAACACTTTCGCAGACAAAATCATCGCTTTCAATGAGCAAGTTGAGTTTACGGGACAATTGCCAGAAGGCATCCGTATAATGAATCCTTTCAAGGAAAATACTGAAGTTTTGGCTCTTTCGGGTGCATTTTACAAGAAATTTTACAATGACAACCAGCCACGGCATTTGATTTTAGGCATCAATCCAGGGCGTTTTGGCGCAGGTGTAACAGGCGTGCCGTTTACCGATTCGCATCGTTTAAAAAACGAATGTGGGTTGCCTTATTCGGGCAAAGACACTTACGAACCGTCGGCAGTTTACATTTATGAAATGATAAATAGTTTTGGTGGTGCAGCGGCTTTTTATCAGCATTTTTACATAAACTCTGTTTGTCCTTTGGGTTTTACGTCCATAAAAGAAAACGGTAAAGAGGTGAATTACAACTATTACGACAGCAAAAAACTCACCGATGCGGTCTATGATTTCATGGTTTGGAATATCGAAACGCAAATTTCAATGGGGGTAAATACAGATCTCTGTTTTTGTTTTGGTACAGGGCAAAATGAAAAGTTTTTAACAAAGTTGAATGACAAAATGTCTTTTTTTAAGAAAATTGTCGCCTTGGAACACCCACGTTATATTATGCAGTACAAATCTAAGTCGAAGCAAATGTATATTGATAAATACCTATCCGCTTTTTCAGAGGTTTTATAAAACCCTATAATTTTCCTTTTCAAATACCAACTAAACCACCGCGACTTTGTTACTTTGCGAAAATTTAGACAGTATGAATGAAAAGACTAAACTTTGGTTCAAACGAATTGGCATCGGCGGCTTCCTTTTTTTTCTTGGAAAAGGGATTCTGTGGCTCATTGCGTTTAGTTATATGGGTAAATGTGCCTTTGAATAAAGTATTGAAAATCAGTTATTAATATGAAAATAATACAAGCTGCGCTCGAACATCTCGACGACATTGTACCGCTTTTTGAAGCTTACCGCATCTGGTATAAAAAGCCTGCCAATGAATTGAAAACACGCCAGTTTTTGACGGAACGTATTTTAAAGCATGAAAGCATTATTTTTCTCATTTATACTGAGGGGGGGACTCCAGCGGGTTTTACGCAGCTGTATCCGACTTTTAGCTCTATTCGTTTAGCGCGTTTATGGTTGCTGAATGACCTTTTTGTTGTGCAAGAAGAACGTGGTAAAGGCTTTTCAATCGCTTTAATCGAACACGTTAAAGACATTGCAAAAAAAACGGGTGCGGCTGGCGTGACTTTGCAAACCGACCTAACCAACGATATTGGCAATAAACTTTATCCGAAAACAGGTTTTGAATTAGAAAATACTTATTATAATTATTATTGCTGGGATAATCCAGATTTTGTCATCTAATGTCGTTTTTTAGACCATGCAATGGTCTAAAAAAATCATTACTAAAATCAATACATTGCAATATATAGCAAAAACTTTTGCAGGACTTGAAGAAGTGCTTGCCAAAGAAATCGAAAGCATCGGTGGAGAAAACATCGAATTAACAAAACGGGGTGTCATTTACGAAGGCGACCAACGGCTTTTATATCGCTCAAATCTCGAATTGCGCACTGCTTTGCGGATTTTGATGCCGATTCATACATTCCATGCACCCAATTTGGATGTTTTTTACAAAAGAATTAGAGAAATAGAGTGGTGGAAATACATGGATTTAGACCATACGTTTGCCGTAGATGCGATTGCACGGTCTGCGATTTTCACCCATTCGCACTATGTCGGTTTGAAAACCAAAGATGCGATTGTTGACCAATTTCGAGACAAAATGAATCGCCGTCCAGATGTGAACATCGAGCGTCCAGATATTCAAGTCAATGTTCATGTACATGGCGATGAGTTTTCGATTTCACTTGATGCGTCGGGCGATTCGTTGCACAAACGAGGATATCGGGAACAATCGGTTGCTGCACCTTTGAACGAAGTTTTGGCAGCAGGCATGATAATGTTAGCAGATTGGAAGGGTGAAACGGACTTTATGGACGCTTTTTGCGGTTCAGGTACATTGTTGACGGAAGCCGCTTTGATAGCACACCGTATTTCACCGCAATTTCGCCGCAGCTATTTTTGCTGCAAAAATTGGTTAGATTTTGATAAACAACTATGGGATGAAGTGGTTGCTGAAAGCGATAGTCATCGCATTTTGGACTTTAAAAATAAAATTATGGGTTCAGATTTCAGTGGTCGCTCGTTGAGTGCAGCGCAAGCGAATTTAGAATCTATTGGTTTTAATCGCAAAATTAAACTTGAAAAAGCTGATTTTTTCACACGAAGCGCACCCGTTCTCGTTCCAAGAGGTGAAAATACTGAGGGGGGCGGAACGATGATTATGAACCCACCTTACGACGAGCGTTTGGAAATTGAAGATGCCATAGATTTCCATAAAAAAATAGGCGATACCTTGAAAAAGAATTGGAAAGGCTGGACGGTTTGGGTTATGACGGGCAATTTAGAAGCAGCAAAATTCATCGGTTTGCGTCCACGTCGTAAGATTCATTTGTTCAATGGGGCGCTTGAATGTCGTTTGTTGAAGTTTGAGATGTATTGATTATCAATTTTTTATAAGATATAGTTTTTTTAATGCGACTGATTTAAACCAAATATTTTACAATAACTATTATGAGCGAACAAATGGAACAAGATTTTATACCCTTCACTTCGGATTATGGTTTCAAAGTGACATTTGGTAATGAGAACAATACGGTTTTTTTGAAACGTGCTTTGGAAGCTTTGTTGCAACTGCGTTATGCGATAAATGAAATCGCTTTTTCAAAAACGACATTTGATGGCTTAATCAAAGACAGCCGAAGTGGTATTTACGATATGGTTTGTACCGATGAGCGCGGCGATACCTTTATTGTGGAAATGCAAGGGCTTGCAAAACCGTTTTTTTTGAACCGATTACAGTTTTATGCGTTTCAACGTTTTGATATTTTGGTGAAAAAAGGTAAATTTGACTTCGATATCAAGGAAAAGATTTACTGTATTGCGATTTTAGGCACGAATATCAGCGATGTTGCTTCTTATCATAATACTATTTCTTTGAAAAATCAAGACGGCATTGAGTTCTCAAACGCCATTCAATACGTGACCGTTGAGTTAGAAAAATTCAATTTATCCGTCGAAGAAGTACAAACCGATTTAGAAAAATTAATTTTCACCATTAAAAACGCGCATAAAATGACAGCTACAAAAGAAAAACCCGCATTTTGGGAAGAAGATTGGCTCAATATTCCAATGGGTGAATTGGATATTCGCACGATGTCGCCTGAAAGATATGAGGCATATCAATATTGGCTCGTTCATCAAGCAGATATAGAACGTTTAGAAAGAGAACAGAAAGAACGTGTCGAAAGAGATAAAATTAAAGCAAAAATTGAAGGTAAAACAGAAGGTAAAATCGAAGGTAAAATCGAAATAATAAAGGAGTTACTAAAAGAAGCATTACTACCCGTGAGTAGTATCGCAAAAGTCGCACACGTTTCAGAAGCTTATGTATTGAAAATTCAAGATGAACTTTAATATCATTTTCTTTAAAAAGAGCCATTTTTTGATGCATCTATCTCAAAAAATGGCTCTTTTTGTTGAAAATATACCGTTATTTGTTTTTTAAAATTATAAATATGCCTAAAATAATTCTTTTATTTTTAATGATTTTTGTCTGTCTTAATGGCAAATCACAAACAGTTGGCTTGTCAATGTCTGACATCAAAACACCCCCTCAGTATTTGTCGTTAAAAAAAGAAAAATTACGTTTAAAAAGTAGTTTTAATATTGACAATCAACAAGTTGTGAAAAATAAACCACGTCCTATGCCTTCTGTTTTTTCAGTTGAAACGCTGCCATTTTTTTGTAAAATTGAATACAAGTTGGGTTTGAATAATAAACTACCCGTTAAGTTTCGATTAGGCGATGTGCAGTATGTTGAGCAGTTAGAAGGAAAACATTAGAGTGAAAAGTTGTAAGTGAAAAACTAATAGCCCTGAAAGGGCTTAATGCAAAAGCAATGGGTAACGCCCATTGAAATCAATAACAAAAATTGAAAATTACTATGTTTAGCAAAACATCATGGGTATTCTTTGTTCTCACCATTTTTTTGATTTTGATGTCTTTTTCATCGAAACAAACGCCCTCTTTATCAAACACAAATATCAAGGACAACCTATCAGAATACGGTTTTTTTGAAGGCAAATTGGCTGATTTGAAGCCAACTAAGGGCATTGTATCTTATACTTTGAATGCACCTTTGTTTTCAGATTATGCTCAAAAACTGCGTTTTGTTCAACTGCCTGATGGTCAAACGGTTGATTTTAATGCCGATTCTGTCTTTCAATTTCCGATTGGCACGAAGATTATTAAGACGTTTTTATATCCAAATGATTTTAGAAATGCTCAAAAAGGGCGACGCATTTTAGAAACGCGTGTTTTGTTGCATGATGATGACGACACTTGGGTTGCCTTGCCTTATGTCTGGAATGAGGCACAAACTGAAGCAACTTTGGAAGTTGCAGGTGATGCGAAAAAAGTGAGTTTTAGAGATGCAAAAGGACAAAAACAGGCGTTTGAATACTTGATTCCAAATGTCAATCAATGCCGAGGCTGTCATATTCGAGGTGATAAAATGTCGCCAATTGGACCTTCTGCACGGCAACTTAATGGTGATTTAGATGCTCAAAATCAATTAGTTGCTTGGAAAAAGGTCGGGATACTGAGGGGGCTGCCTGATGATTTGGCAAGCGTTCCAAAGTTCCCAAATTATGAAGATAAAACGATTTCAATTGACAATCGAGCTAAGGCTTATCTCGATATCAATTGCGCTCATTGCCACAATTTACAAGGACCTGCGGTGACATCAGGCTTGTTTTTGGATTGGAAAACAACGGACTCAACGGCGTATGGTTTTTACAAAACACCTGTGGCGGCGGGTCGTGGTTCTGGCAATTTGAAGTATGATATTTTGCCACAAAAACCCGCTGAAAGTATTTTACTTTACCGTTTAGCATCTATTGACCCAGGCGAAATGATGCCCGAAGTGGGTCGAAAAATCGTTCATACTGAGGGGGTCGAATTGATTCGGGAGTGGATAAAAACAATGAAATAGATTATAGTTGCGTTTTAGGACTTTACACTTTACAAAAAACAAACAATCAAACTATCTATGAGCCATTACAAACAACTCGCCGTTGCGCTTATTGCGCTCGCATTCCCTTTTTTATCAAAAAGCCAAGTAAAAATCACCATAGATAATGTGAAAGCGACTTACGCAGCTAATGAAAAAGCTGCTTTTCGCATCAGTTCTAATGTGGCAGGAAGCGTTTTCTATTCCATTTTCTATGACCCACGTGATGTTAATTCGATTATTAAAAAAGGCAGTTTTATGATTCGGCAAGGGCAGTCTGATTCGGTTGTCATTTTCGGTTTGCCACATGCGGGTGTAGTATTTTTCAAAGCAGAACAGAATGGCAATACCGCAACAGTCAGTGTTGCTTTTGATCCCCTCAGTATTCAGCCGATTGAAGCAGAACCAACGGATTTTGATGGATTTTGATGGATTTTGGAAAAAGGAAAAAGAAAAATTGAAGGCTGTGCCGATGAAACCGCAATTGACCTTGAAAAGTACGCTACCCAACGGCTCAAAATTGTTTTTTTTGAAATTAGACAATGTGGACGGGCGTACTGTCAATGGTTATATTGCGATTCCTGCGGGCAGTGGTAAATTTCCTGCGGTCATTCAGTTGCCACCTTTTGGCACGACAACTTTTGAACCAGATGCGTTTATTGTTACCGATTTTGCTGAAAAATGTCAATCTATCATTGTGCAATTGACAATGCACAACACTCCGCCGAATCAAGAAGACCCCAACGCCTACAAGCCCGAGGATTTGACTGACCCGACGAAATATTATAATCGGTGGATGCTGTTAGGTGGTTTGCGAGCAATTGATTATGTGGCTTCGCGGATGGATTTCAACGGCAGTTTAGGCTTGTGCGGCAATTCGCAAGGTGGTGGTTTGGCGATTTCGTTGGCTGGTTTGGACGGCAGAGTGAAGGCCGTTTTAGCGATTGCGCCAGCCAATATTGAGCAACAAGGCACGCGTTATGGTCGAGCGAGTGGTTTTCCACGTTATAATATAGGAGGGGCTGCGCTGGGTTTTGATACTAATTTGGTAAAAAAAGCATCAAAATATCACGATGCCGCTTATTTTTTGAAACGATATAAAGGAGCGTTGATGATGCAAACGGGTTACAAAGATGATGTAGCACCTTCGGCAACCCATTTTGCCGCTTACAATCAGTTCACTGGCGCAGCAACTATGCTACATTTGCGAGAAATGGGTCATAACTATCCTGAAGAATATTGGATGGGACGCTATGCATTTTTCAATCAGCATCTCACGGGCTTTGCGAATCCATTTTCTTTCAAGAAGACATATAATATTAGTGCAGGCGACGGCCTAAAAGATGCCAAAATTGATTCTGTTATACTGAGGGGTACTGTTTTTAAAGATGGAGGAGAAAATACTACTTTGCCCGTTTTATGGGAAAAAGTATCTGGAACAGGTAATGTAACCTTTGAAAACACCAAATCGAGGACGACAAAAGCCCGTTTTAGTGAAGCCGGCACTTATATATTGCGTTTTTCTGCAGAGGATGATTATCTCATTAATGATCCTGCGCAAGCAAAATATTATTCGATGCGTGATTTCGTAACAATTGAAGTTAAAAAAAAAGATAATGGCGGGTCAAGTGGTAATATTGAGATGAAAAACTTGTTTATTTCGCCTAATCCTTCGATAGGTACATATAAAGTGCGATGGGAAGCAATTTATAACTACAAGAAAATACGTGTTTACGATAATATGGGTGTTCTTACTTTTGAAAAAGACATAAATTTAGATGATAGAGAAGTTAAAATAGATTTATCGAAAGCTCAAGATGGCACATACACGATTGTTATGGTCAATAAGTTTGAGCGTTTCATTTCAAAAAAAGTTGTAAAAGTGAGCAGGTGAATCAATTGAGTGGAAAAACTTTATATGCTTCCACTTTTCACCACTAATAGCCATTAAATTTCCACTTTTTACCACCAATCTCCCTTTTTTAGTAAAAATAGAGTGACGGTTTCTCAAAAGCCGTCATTTTTTTATGCTTTTTTTGTAAACCAAAGTGAAAAAACAGACCCCTCAGTATCATCAGTATTTTTAAATTTTTAATGGAACACTATAAAAATGCTATTGATTAATATTTTTTTTTCAACGATAAAAAATTGTCTAACTTATAAAACGCTGAATGTCAATATATTGTTCAAAATGTGGAAATGTGGATAAGTTTTTTTGAAAAAATAAGTGGGAAAATGTGGGCAATTGTGGGAAAATGGTCTTACTTTTGAACCATAAAGCAGCAGTCGAACAACAATCAATGTATTTTATCATAAATTATGATGGTTGAAGGGAGGCTTTTAATCAACTAAAAATGCTCAACCTACGCGGTGAATATGATTGTTCGATGGATGCTAAAGGACGCATTCGGTTGCCTTCGTCACTTTTAAAGAAATTGGGCGAACGCGACAACTATCATTTTGTACTGAATAAGGGTTTCGAAAAGCATTTGACACTTTATCCTATTGAAGTTTGGGAGACTACGGTAAAAGATTTTGAGAAACTAAATACTTACGACAACGATACACGACAAT
The DNA here is from genome assembly GCA_043721685.1 of Saprospiraceae bacterium. GTDB lineage: Bacteria > Bacteroidota > Bacteroidia > Chitinophagales > Saprospiraceae > JAAFJT01. Next base: position 19,974 of record JAYSQG010000546.1, read on the forward strand.
TTCTTCGCCGATTTCATAATGGCGCGACAGATATTGAAATGGATGACCAAATGCGTATTCTCGTTCCTAAAAGGCTCTGCGAATTCGCAGGATTAGAAAAAGAAGTTATTTTAAACGCCTATGGCGATAAGATTGAAATCTGGGAAGCTGCGGCGTATGAAGACATGATGAATGGCGGCGATACGACGATGGCAGAATTAGCCCAGAAAGTTTTGGGTAACCGAAGCGAATAATTCTATCAACCAAAATTTTTGCACACAAAACCACATTGTTTTTTTTCTTACACACACACACACAAATTAGTACACACCTCACACTGTGAAACACGATATCTTACATTTAATTTTTATCCAATTTTACGGATTCCGGATTTTGTTGATTTCTAATTTTTTTTGAAAAAATAGGGAGTCAGTCAGAATCCGGAATTTTTTTTTAACGGAAAAGCCTACCTTGTCCTCAATTTTATAATATTATGTCAACTTATCATACAACTGTTTTACTCGATGAAGCTGTAACGGCTTTGAACATGCGTCCAGATGGCGTTTATGTTGACGCTACCTTTGGTGGTGGTGGTCATAGTCGCTTGATACTGGAAGGTCTTGGTGACAAAGGCAAGCTCATTGGCTTTGACCAAGACGACGATGTTCGCACACAAATAATTGAAGATGAACGCTTTATATTTCTAAATCATAATTTTAGAGAACTAAAACGCATGTTACGCTTTACAGCCATTCGACGTGTTGATGGTATTTTGGCGGATTTAGGTGTTTCATCTCATCAGTTCGATGAAGCCGATCGGGGCTTTTCTTATCGCTTCGATGCTCCTTTAGATATGCGCATGAATCAAGGGGAAGGCAAGACGGCAGCTCAGATTTTGAACACTTATACGGCTGAAAATTTACAGAAATTATTGAGTGAATACGGCGAAGTGCGCAACGCCCGCACGCTGTCCAATGCCCTTGTTGCGGCGCGCGTTGGCAAATCTTATTACAATATCAGTGACCTTCTGGCAGTAACTGACCCCCTCAGTATGGGCGACAAAATACGCTATCGGTCACAAGTTTTTCAGGCTTTACGTATGGAAGTGAACGATGAAATCGGTGCTTTGAAGGATTTTTTACTACAAAGTTTGGAGGTTTTGTCTGTCGGTGGTCGCTTAGTTGTGATAACTTTTCATTCAATTGAAGACCGAATTGTGAAAAATTTTATGAAAAGTGGTAACTTCGACGGTGAATTAGAAACGGATTTTTATGGTAACATCACACGCCCGTTCACATTGATAACTAAAAAGCCGATTGAACCTTCGCCTGAAGAAATTAGGAATAATCCACGTTCACGTTCTTCGAAGTTACGAATTGCTGAAAAGAATTAAAAATAGAATTGTTTAATTTTAAATAAAAACAACATGGCACGTCCACTAAAAGACTATACGCATTTAGGCACAATGATGTCAGATTGGGTATTTGGCAACATACCATTTGTGTTTTTTTTATTTTTTATAAGTTTAATTTATATCGCCAATTCAAACTTTGCGGATAAGCAAGTGCGACAAATACAATTGTTAGAGAAAGATATCAAAGATTTGAAATGGCGATATAATGGTGCAAAGGCAGATGTGATGCTTTCTACCAAACAGTCTGAGATAGAGAAACGTGTTGAACCGTTTGGTTTACGTGCTTCAAATCAACGGACTAAACGCATTATAGTAGAGTGACTTAATACTGAGGGGTATAAAAAGAAATATTTATCATGGCAATAGTCAATTTTAGAGACAATGTTTTGGGTCGGGTTTATTTGGTTGCTGTTATTATTGTTCTGGTAGCCATGACGATCTTCTTCAAAGCATTTATGATAGTGACCCGCGAAGGTGATAGATGGCGCAAAGAGGCAGACAGGCGCTATATCCAAAACCGCGAAGTACCCGGTGAGCGCGGTAATGTGCTTGCGGAAGATGGTTCGTTGTTGGCAACGTCAATTCCGTATTTTGAAATTCGGATGGATTTTGGCGCCGATGGATTGAATAAAGATGAGTTTGTTAAAAGCCTCGATTCGCTCGCTTGGTGTCTGACAACTTATTTGACACCTGAAAAGAGTTCGATTGATGAATGGCGAAACTATCTTTGGATGCAATTTCAAGCAAAAAGTCGTTATGAACTCATCGCTAAGGATATAACGGTTGACCAATTAGCGATTATTAAAACATTTCCTGTTTTTCGTGGCGGGCGTTCAAATGGCTTTATTGGCATAAGGACAAACCGACGCGAACACCCTTTCAAAATGTTGGCACTCAGGACCTTAGGTTACACTAAAGATGATTTGAAAGTTGGTTTGGAAGGTCGTTATGATAAGGAATTGAGTGGTGGTAAAGAGAGTGTTCCTATGATACGTGTGGGTAATGACGTGTGGGTGCCTCTTCAAGATTTGACGGATATTGAGCCTCGAAACGGTGACGATGTCGTAACGACATTGGATGTAAATACGCAAGACATCACGCAAACGGCGCTCATTCGGTCATGTGAAACCTTTCAAGCAGAGCATGGAACGGCAATCGTGATGGAAGTAAAAACAGGAAAAATTAAAGCCATTGCTAATGTGAGCCGTACAAAAGATGGCTGGTGGGAGGATTATAACTATGCCGTAGGTGTACGCGTTGAACCTGGTTCGACGTTTAAATTGGCTTCAATGTTGGCACTTTTAGAAGAAAAAGCCGTGCGTTTAAGCGATACGGTGGATATTGAAGGGGGACGACACAAGTACTCTGATGTGTTTTTGGAAGACCATGAAAAAGCAAAGAAAAATTTGATGACCGTCAAAGAAGTCTTTTCGGCATCATCGAATGTGGGGGTTTCTAAGTTAGTCTATGGCTATTTTGATAATAAACGTCAGAGATATATCAAACATCTCCAAGATTTTAATTTGACGATCCCTACAGGCATTGAGTTAGAAGGCGAAGCGCCGCCTAATATTAAAAATGCTGACGATGCGACGTGGAGTGGTATTACTTTGCCGTGGATGAGTGTTGGTTATGAGTTGGAAATCACTCCTTTACAGTTATTGACTTTTTATAATGCTGTTGCTAATAATGGTGTTATGATGAAGCCTTATCTGGTTAGTGAAATTAGAAGATATAACGAAACGCAAAAATCTTTCAAACCGATTATTGTCAATAAACAGATTGCCTCTGCTGATGCACTCGCTCAAGCACGCGAACTTTTAGAATCCGTTGTCGAATTGCCAGGTGGCACGGCTTATCATTTGCGTACTTCTCAATATCGTTTTGCGGGGAAGACGGGTACGGCGCAGCTCAACTATTCGAAAGACAAACCGGGTAAGCATACTGGTGGTTATTTGGGCTCTTTTGTGGGCTATTTTCCTGCCGAAAACCCTATTTATTCATGTATTGTCGTGATTTCAAAACCTAAATCAGGGCATTATGGCGGTGTTGTAGCTGCCCCTGTTTTTCGTGAAATTGCGGATAAACTCATTTCTTCAAACATAGCGTTAAGCGAACCTTTGAATCAAAAAGGAAAACCTGTGGCATCGCCTGCATTTCTACCTGATGATGTTGGTTTTAAAGGCGATTTGTTGAAAATGCTTCAAAATGTGGGTTTAAAACACGAAATTGGCGGTATAAAAGAAGATGATTGGTCGGCTCTGAGAGCTAAAAACGATACACTGAATGTCGTACCTCGCAATGTTGGTAACCGTAAACAAGTGCCTTCAGTGGTGGGTATGGGGCTGAAAGATGCTTTATATTTGCTTGAAAATCGCGGTTTGCGGGTCTCTTTTAGCGGCTATGGCAAGGTGGCGGCGCAATCCTTAAATCCGGGTACTGTGGCTTATCCGGGCAATGTGATTTCAATAAAATTAGACTAAAAAATGAAAAATTTAACGCAAATACTGAGGGGTATCATCATCCTCGATAGTCGAGGCAATATGAGCCAAGACATCTCTAACATAGTTTTTGATAGCCGAAAAGTAGCACCCAATTGCCTTTTTGTGGCGGTACGTGGGACCCAAGTGGACGGTCACAATTTTATCCAAAAAGCCATTGAAAGCGGTGCAAAAGTCATCGTTTGTGAAGAAATGCCTGAACAAACCTCCGATATTGCTTTTGTAAAAGTCGCTGATGCAGCGGCCGCTTTGGGTGAAATGGCGGCTAATTTTTATGATAATCCTACGGAAAATCTTAAAGTTATTGGCATAACGGGTACGAATGGTAAAACTTCAACAGCGACTTTGCTCTATGATTTGTTTACAGGTTTGGGCTATAAATGTGGCTTGGTTTCAACAGTAGAGTATCGAGTAGCAGGAAAAATATTGCCTTCGACGCATACAACACCCGACCAAACTGCCCTTCAAAAACTGTTTTTTGACATGGTTACTGAGGGGTGTCATTTTGCATTTATGGAAGTTTCAAGTCATGCTTTGGCTCAAAATAGGGTAGCGGGTATTCAATTTGCGGGCGGTGTTTTTTCTAATATCACGCACGACCACCTCGATTATCATAAGACCTTTGAGGGGTATCGGGATGCGAAAAAATTATTATTTGACAATTTACCAAAAGCTGCATTTGCTTTGACAAATCATGATGACCGTAACGGGAAATTCATGTTGCAAAACACTAAAGCGCAAAAACACAGTTATGCCCTAAGAAAAGTCGCCGATTTCAAAGCGAAAATTATAGAAAATGGTTTATTAGGTTTGCACCTCGACATGGATGGGCATGATTTTTATGCCCGTATGATTGGTGAATTTAATGCTTACAATCTCTTAGCCGTTTATGCTACGGCGGTTTTAATGGGTGCCAATAAATTGGAAGTATTGACGATTTTGTCAAATTTGAAAGGTGCAGAAGGGCGTTTTGACTACATGCATGATGCGCAAAAAGATGTCGTCGGTATTGTTGACTATGCACATACGCCCGATGCTTTGGAAAACGTACTGGAAACCATTCGTCATTTCCGCAAAGACAACCAAAAAATTATTACGCTCACTGGGGCTGGTGGTGATAGAGACCCTGCCAAAAGGCGTATTATGGGCAAAATTGGTGCGACGATGAGCGATACCTTGATTCTCACATCCGATAATCCACGTTCAGAAGACCCCCTCAGTATTATTGAGCAAATGAAGGTTGATATTGCTCCCAAAGACATGTCTAAGGTCTTAGAAATCGCTGACCGTCGGCAAGCGATTCGCACAGCCGTTAAACTTGCGCAAAAAGGCGATATTATACTCTTAGCAGGCAAAGGGCATGAGAAATACCAAGAAATCAATGGCGTTAAGCATCCTTTTGACGATAAAGAGGAATTGACAAAAGCATTTGAAGGGTAAAGGTTTTGATTCTTTTTTTTTAATTTTTTTACGATGCAAATGACTGATTATCAGTGTCTTGTAAAAAAGATTAAAGATTTATCAGAAAAAAGTTTTAAAAAAGTTTGGTCATTGGTTTTCAAATGTTCTATATTTGCATCGCAATTAACAAAAGCGTTACTTGAAGAGTTAAAAAAGCGGAAGTAGCTCAGTTGGTAGAGCACGACCTTGCCAAGGTCGGGGTCGCGAGTTCGAGTCTCGTTTTCCGCTCAGTTTCCACAACTAAATAGTTGGTAGCCATCTTTTCAGATGGCTTTTTTTTTGCGTTGGTGGTAACTTCGTTTATATTTGCAGTTCGTATCGCCCTGGTGGTGGAATGGTAGACACGCAGGACTTAGTTCTTTGATTTTGTTCTTTAATTTCTTAACTGAAAATTACAGAGCAAAGAACATCAAAAATTTGAGTGCTTGATTGGAAACGATCAATGTAGAACCGCTTAAATTCGGGGAAGTCTTAACAGGTTATGCTGATGGTAATCCCGAGCCAAGTTCCGAAATCTTTCGGAAAAGGTGTAGAGACTTAATAGGCGGCATCTAAACTTCAGAAGGGAAGCAAGATGAAGAGAAAGTCCAGACCACAAATTGTTTGCAAAGGGCAAACAAGCGGCAAAAGTCGTAGTTGGTAAGAAAATCCTGTGAGCTCACGCTCGTGCGGGTTCGAGTCCCGCCCGGGGTACGAAAAAATAAAAGTCCTTGTGAACAGTTCGTTTGCAGGGGCTTTTTTGTTTTGTGAAATAACCGATTGAAAAAATGCTCTTCATAACAGAAATGCACTATTTTTACCTTCAAAACGATGCTATAAATGAATGATTTACGTCATAAGAGAAACATTCACAGCACCCCCTCAGTATAATCTATGAAATAAGAAAATATTGGCATGACGAACGACATCAACGAAAAATTAAATTGCGAGCAATTATCGCTGACCGATTGGGAAAAACTCCTGTTAAACGGCTGGGATAGGGTAGGAGAGAACTTCTTTCGCCGCCGCTTCGACTATTACACCGTTCCTTTTGTTTTTGATGAAGTGGTGATGACGATGCAATTGATGCCCATACGTTATCGCTTGTCACCTGATTTTGTTTTCACTAAAAGCCAACGTGCTATTATTAAACGTAATGCCGATTTAGTTAGAGTCTATCGCCCCGCAATTATTACAGATGAAAAAATAGCTTTATTCGATGCGTGGTATGCCCATCGGTTCAATCGTTTGGCGAGTATTTATACTTGGGTTTCAGACGACCACAAGCCTTTTCCAATGTATGAAGTCTGTCTTTACAAGTATGACCGCCTTGTAGCATGTAGTTTTTTTGATATAACTTCTCATTTGCAATACAGCACGACAGCTTTTTATGATCCGACTGAAATGAAGCGCAGTTTAGGCACTTTTACCCTGCTTTGTGAAATCCAACATGGTTTGTCGAATCATAAAAAATACCACTATCCAGGTCATGCCTACGCTCAAAATTCCATGTACGACTACAAAAAAAAGATGAATAATGCCGAACATTTCGATTGGGATAGGAAAAAATGGCTGAGTTTAGACAGACATGCCTTCTGAAAAAATTTCTATCAAAATACCCCGATTCAAAAAAATATAAGCCAAAGCAGATATAAATATCGGTATAAAAATCCACTGCATTATCCACAAGGCTGCTAAAACAATTGTTGGCGAAATCGGCAGCACCATCCAAAACCACTCCGTTTTACCACTTCCTTTCATACGTGCATTAAGCGGGCTGTAAACGGTGTGTAGAAATTGCTCGATGTTGCGCGCAAAAAAGAATTTGGCGGCAAAAATCTCATAAGTATAGCCACGCAGTGTGTTTTCGATGCCCTTTGTTCTGTTTTCGACACTTTTAGCGATGCCTATTTTGTAGCGAAATAAGTAGCGTGAATTGCCTAAAACATAGATGTAACGATAATCGAGCTTTGACAGCTCCCTCAGTATAAACATATTTTCCCTTTTAATTGTGGTGCAAATATACCACTTTTAGTTTTTAATACATATTGTTTGAAACAAATTATTTTATGTAAAATAAATTTTAAGTTATTTTATTTTTAAATACAAAAACTGTACTACTTTTAAGTCGTTTAATGACAACGACTTACAAATGTCAAAATCTAAAAATTTTAATAAAAATACTTCGAGCTTACCAGATAGGCGAATCCTTATACTTGTCATATTGATTTTGTGCTTTCTGTTTCGCCAAAACATTTACCGTTCTTCGATAGTCTATCAAGTTGGAGTAGAACGCATGACGGATACCCTTCTCGATGCGCATTTTGAGCGTTTCATTTTGACTCATCCAGACGTTTATGACCGTCAATTCAATAGTATTGACAAAATAATTCATGTTTCGCTTAAAGTAACTGCCGATGCTTTGACTTTTAAAGGTGAGCCAACTTTGAAAACAGACCCCCTCAGTATTTTGAAGCTGGGAGAGACTAATAGTGAAGGTTTTGCGGCTTTTTTCAAGGCTGTTTGCACGTATCTCATGAAGCGTTACCATTTTTCAGAATCCTATGATTGTAGTCAATTTATTGCTGAAAGGACTCGGAACGGCATAAATCTTCAAGATGCTATTCACACACCCACTGGCGGCTCACTTTTTAACAGAAATCGTGATATTATTGCCATAACGAATGTACAGACAGGGGAACGACGATTTGTTGACCCTGTGATTTATGAACAATTCAATATAGTTGACATTATTGTATCAAACGAGAAAGGTATATCTTCTAAACGAGCGAAGAATCTGGATTCTTTGCGGATGAAATCAAGGCTTTTTGGTGGACGTCAACGTTAATAATAGTCAAATAAAGAAAAATAAGCCTCATTTAAGCCTTGATAATGTTACTTTTGAATCAAATTTTATCATAAAACCGTATTGTTAGGCATACTAAGATTTAAACAAATGATGCTACCCATGAAATATTTTTTTTGTACGTTTCTTTTTTGCGCTTTTTATGCGTCGTTACAAGCAGCTCAACTATCTTTTACACAAGATACGTGTATCATTCCCTCTGCCATTACACCCAATGATGATGGTCAGAATGATGAGTTTGTCATTCCTTGCATTGCCAAAGACCATACAAATGAAAGCGAGTTGTGGATTTTTACCCAGTGGGGTGAGCGCATTTTGTATGCCAAACCTTATACAAATGGTTGGCGAGGCGATACAAAAGGACTTCCCTTGCCCGATGGCACTTACTATTATATTTTTAGGTTGAACACAAGGTCTGAAACTCAACGTGGATTTGTAACTATTTTTCGATAATTATTTAGCAATACAAAATAGCATAAGTCAATGAGAATCAAGTTTTTTTACATAAAATTTCTATTTGTTTTGCTTTTTTTTAGCGGATATACTGAGGGGGTGTTTGCGCAGCAAGAAAGCAACAGGACGCTGTTTATGTTCAATCCATGGGCAGTCAATCCAGCAGCAGCGGGTTATCGGGATTTGCCAACTGTTTTGTTACACCATCGTTCCCAATGGTTGGGCTTTACTGGTGCGCCTACTTTTCAAGCTATACATATTAGTACACCTGCTTTTCGTTCAAAACGGTTTGGGGTGAGTACAAGTCTGACCAACAACCGTGCAGGGTATTTCCAAAATCAAACAGGTACTTTGGCGATGTCGTATAGTCTGATAAAAACAGGCAATTTTGCTATCCGAATGGGTTTACAAGGCTCTTTGCGTCGTTTTACAACCCGTTTCGACCAAGCAGATGATATTTTGGTATTGCAAGCAGACCGTTCGATTCCGCCACGTCTGTCCACACGTTATTTCGAGAATGTTGGTTTAGGAACTCTGGTGACTTACAGGGAGTCATATTTTGGGTTAAGTGTGCCTTTTTATTTGCCTAATGTCATCGGTATTAATCCCTATTCGCCCGTTACTGCTGTGGAATCACCTCATTTTTATCTTATGGGTGGCGTTGCTTTTCAAGCGGGAGAAGGCATTACATTGAAGCCACAGTTTATGTTTAAATACGTCAAAAATGCGCCTTGGAATATAGAATCAAATCTTAGTGCTACTGTAAAAGAGAAAATAACATTGGGCGTATCTTATCGAGCAGGTAAAACGAACCTTGTAGGCATTGGAGAATCGGCTTCTATGACTTTTATGTTGCAAATGAGTGACCGCATGGCTTTGGGCGGTGCTTATGATTGGATTTTATCTCAAATTGGCCAATTTTCGTATGGTAGTTTTGAGGTTTTGATGCGGTATGATTTAAAGACGAAGGAGGTGAAATTGAGTAATCCGCGGGGGTTTTAAAATCAAACCATCTCAAACACCTCTGAATAATGTTCTTCAATCTCATCCAAAACTTGAAATACTGAGGGGGCATCGTTGAGCGTCACCAACCTCATTCTGAACGGTTTGATATTGGGCAAACCTCTGAAATAATTGGTGTAATGTTGACGTGTTTCCAACAAGCCTAATTTTTCACCTTTCCATTCGATGGCTCGATAAAGATGTTTGCGAACGGCTTCCACACGTTCAGATACTGAGGGGGGGGCAATGAGTTCGCCTGTGGCAAAAAAGTGCTTGATTTCTCTAAAAATCCAAGGATAACCGATGGCAGCACGACCTATCATCATACCGTCCACGTCGTAGCGGTTGCGGTATTCGAGGGCTTTTTGAGGGCTGTCAATGTCGCCATTTCCGAAAATCGGTATGTTCATACGTGGATTGTTTCTCACCTTGGAAATCCATGACCAATCGGCTTCACCTTTGTACATCTGTTTGCGGGTACGTGCATGTATGGTAAGTGCTTGGATACCAACGTCTTGTAAGCGTTCAGCCACTTCAACGATGTTAATCGTTGCATCATCCCAACCCAAACGGGTTTTAACGGTAACAGGTTTTGACGTTGATTTGACAACGGCTGCCGTCAGTTCTATCATTTTAGGAATGTCTTGAAGCAAGCCCGCACCTGCCATTTTGCAAGCGACTTTTGCGACAGGGCAACCGTAATTGATGTCAATAACGTCAGGGTTTGCCGCCTCCACTATTGCGGCAGCCCGTATCATGGAGTCCAATTGACCGCCAAAGTATTGGATACCAATGGGTCTTTCGTAATCGAAAATATCGAGTTTTTTCAGACTTGTCTTAGCATCATATATCAATCCATCGCTTGAAATAAACTCGGTGTACATCATATCTGCGCCCAATTCCTTGCACAAAGCACGGAACGGTGGGTCACTCACGTCTTCCATTGGAGCGAGTAGGAGAGGGAATTTGCCTATTTCGACGTTGCCTATTTTTACCATTCAATTATTCGTTATTCTGATATTAGGTGTTGGGATATTCGGTTATTTTGATGTGTTTTTGATATTACGGCGCAAATTTACGAATAACAAGTAACAATTACGAATTTTGATAAAAAGTAAGGAATACCTAAATACCCGAACTCGGAACAGCCTTACTAAATGAAGTAGAATTATATAAAATTTATTCATGTAATTCGTGAATTCCTGTCAGCTAAATAATTCAAAAATCTTATTTACCTTTGTGGACTTTTTAGAAAACAAATAACATCATAGAAGGGACACACACTATTTTATTCTGAACATGAGAAAGACATTATTTTTAGGAACGGCGCTTCTTTTTTTCGCAGGCTGTAAAAGCGAAAACGAACGCCGCATCGTTGGCAAATGGCAGGCATTACAATTGATGGAATGCGACAATATCGTACCGATTCAAACCGAATTGGTGGACATTGAATTTAAGTCCAACGGCAAGTACATTTTCCATTCGACACTCAATATTAAAGAAGAAGGCAATTACCGCATCCGTAAAAATTTTCTTTTTACACAGGACAAAATGCGAGAAAAAGCACCTGAAAAGGCTGTTTTGATTCAATCCATTGAAGATGATACTTTAGTGTTGCAAATGAGTTATAAGGGGAAAGACCAATGGTTGACTTTGGTTAAGGAAGGTGCGACAGAAAAAGTAAAGGATAATAAAAACGCTCAAGAAATTGCGGATATAACAGTGACGCCTACTGCAGTGGCTTCAACCAATTTGGTAATTAATCCTTTGGATTCAATTCAGAAAGCGGAAGAAAAAAAGAAACAAGAAGCAGCTGCTAAAGAAGCGGAACGTAAAAAAGAAGAAGCTGCCGCCGATAAAAAACGTGAAGCTGAAGCTGACCGTAAACGCGAAGCAGCTAAAAAAGAATCAAGCAACCTCTCTTCGTCTGAAGCCTACAAAAAACGTGAAGCCAAACGCAAAGCAGAGGAGAGCAAAGCGAAAGAAGAAGCTGAAAGAAAAGCAGCCATTTTCCGTAAAGAATACGCTAAACGCGAAGCTGAAAGGGAAAAAAGCGAAGCTCGAAAAAATTAATAAAGATGATGAAACACCCTTGGCATGATGTTCCTGTGGGCAAAACGCCTCCTTCTATTGTCAATGCGATTATTGAAATACCAAAAGGTTCCCGAGCTAAATATGAGATTGATAAGGACTCTGGTTTGATAAAACTCGACCGTGTACTGAGGGGGTCAATGATGTATCCCTTGCATTATGGTATCATTCCACAGACTTTGTTTGACGATGGCGACCCATTGGATATTTTGGTTTTAATGCAAGTGACTGTTGTGCCTTTGACATTGGTATCCTGTCGTGTGATTGGGGTGATGCGCATGATTGACCAAGGCGTTGAAGACGATAAAATTTTAGCGGTTGCCGAAAATGACCCCTCAGTATCGGGCATTTTTGACGTATCGGATTTGTCGGAAAGTTTGAAGTCAGAATTGAAAGATTTTTTTGAAAACTATACTGTTTTAGAAGGGAAAACTGTGAAGATTACGGGTTTCTTAAATAGAGAAGAAGCGGCGAATACCATTGAATATAGCTGTAAACTCTATGACCAAAAATTCAAGTAATTGGTCAAATGCAAAGCCAATCATGTTTGGCAAAATGGATAAAAATAGCAGTATTTTCTCAAAATCAAGGTTGTTGAAAAAACGTTTGCCTTCAATCCAATTGACTTTGGTTTGTGAAATTTGGATGAGTAAAACAAAACTGACGTATCCAATTATGCCTAACCATAATGAAACTATAACAAAAGGGGGTATATTTGGGAATAGGTGAGTATAGCGACTAACATCTGATAAAACACCTCCTGTCATAATGTCTTTGACAATCTGTATCAAATTTAAAAAACCAAAAACAATGAGAAACGTACCTGCCCAACCTGACTTGAGCAACATGAATACGATGAAAAGTAAAACATAAATGCCGACTTGCACATTGGAAAGAATCCTTTCATCGTCTATCAATTTTACGGTTAAAAGCATCAATAATGACAAAAATATCAAGGTAGATATGACGAATTCGGGCATTTTGCTGATGATTCGACCAATATAAACAAACAGAAATGCGGCTAATATTGAGAAAATATTGCCACCCAATAAAACCAAAAATGGACTCCCGCCTCTAGTACAGGCATATAAACAAGGACAATCGGGCGCAAGGGTGAAGCCTGATACCTCGCCACCACTCATAACGGCACCGACCGAATGACCCAATTCATGTAAAATAGAAGCGAAAATACTGAGGGGGTCTAAAAGGGCGCTGTTCAGTTTATTGATAAACAGAAAGAGGACAGCTATGGTCAATACTCTGATTGTTAAAAGGTTTTTCATCTCTTACCATTTTAGCGATTTCAAGGGCTTGCGTCCGAGTATCAAACGAATATTGAAGTAAAACATCGCTATGACGGCAGCCAGCCAAATATATTTCCAAATAATTGCTGGAAATATGCCTACCGTGCTTTCAAATTGCATCAAATCGGATGCAGGACCGAAGTTGAAATCTTGTATAATGTACAAAGTTGAGGCAATACCAAAGAACATCAATGCCCAACTGACCCATTCTGCATGACGAGCGATGATATACAAAAGGACACCATAAATGATTAAAATTAAAGTGGAAAGCCACGAATCATACCAAAATATACTTGCAAAAACCATCAAGCCGCCGAGAAAAACGAGGGTGACACGGTGGTACTTTTCCAATTTTGCTCCAATGTAAAACAGCAAATTGCCAAATAAAGCTGATCCAATATAACCGCCCAACAGCGTTATCGCTTGATTACCGCCCAGCGTTGTGGTCATACCACTACCATCAGTATTGATTTGCATACCTTTGATACTGCCACCCGTTAAGGCAGCGCCGATGGCATGACCAAATTCGTGAAGAAAAGTGACGAGTAAAGTGATGGGATATAAAATGATTTGACCAAAACTGCCGCCTGTAAATCGTAGAAGAAAATAAACGATGGCAATAGCAACAGTTTTCATAACTAAATTGTCTTTCATAAATGATTGTCTGATAAGGATATTGTGAAAATAAACAATGATAATAGGTGACAAATGTAGGGTTTTTGTCACTAATACCAAAAAAGTACCGAGGGGCAAAGATACGTTTCTAAAACAATGTATGTATTTCCCATGTTTTGTTCTGTTTTTTGCAGAAATATTTGTAAATTGTGGAAATAGACACAAATCATTCACTATAACCTTTTTAGTATTATCTAACTTCTAAAACTTTTAATGTATGAAAAAATTATTTAAAATCAGTCTCACGCTGTTGTTGATGAGCTTTTGTTTAACAGCTCAGGCACAAAGCAAAATTACAGGTAAAATTTCTGACCCAAAAGGAGAGCCGCTCATCGGTGCTTCTGTGGTTGTCAAAGGGACAACGGTGGGTGCAATTACCGATATTGACGGTCGCTATTCAATCGATGTCCCAGCCAGTTCAACTAAGTTGATTTTCAGCTTTGTGGGTTATGCCCCTAAGGAAGTCACTATTGGTAACTCGACTGTCATAGAGGTTATTCTTGAAGATGGTATTAGTTTGGACAATCTCGTCGTGATCGGTTCGCGTAATGCGACTCGGACGAAAATCGAAACACCAGTTCCTGTTGACATTATTCCTGTTACAGCAATCATCAATGAAGTAGGGCAAGTCGATTTGAATCAAATCCTGACGTACATCGCTCCTTCTTTTCAGTCGAGCCGCCAAACAATTTCTGATGGTTCTGACCACATTGACCCTGCACAACTGAGGGGGCTCGGTCCTGACCAAGTTTTGGTTTTGATCAATGGCAAACGCCGTCATCAATCTGCGCTCGTCAATGTCAATGGTACGGTCAATCGCGGTACAGTTGGTACGGATTTGAATGCGATTCCAGCTTCTTCAATCGATCGTGTTGAGATTTTGCGCGATGGTGCAGCAGCCCAATATGGTTCTGATGCCATTGCGGGTGTTATCAATATCGTCTTGAAAAAAAGCATTGGATTGACCGCAAACGTCTCTTATGGCGCGAATGTCACTTCTTATGCTAAGAATTATGCTATAAAAAGAGTCAATCCATTATTCACAAATGTTGACGAGAATAAAAGCGTCGTTGATGGGAATACCGCACAAGTAGGCGTTAATTACGGTATGAAAATAGGTGAAAAAGGCTATTTGAACTTGACAGGCGAATATACATCGCGCGAAAGGTCAAATCGTTCTGGTACTTATACGGGTCAAATTTGGCCATCTGTCGGTAGTACAGGTGATATGAGTGACGCTATCAACGCTGCCAAAGGTTTGACTCGTGAAGACTTTGATATGTTGATTGGTAACTCACGTGTTACTGGCGGTGGTATCGTTTATAACTTTTCATACCCCCTCAGTAATGGCTTAGAAATTTACTCTTTTGGTGGTTACAACAACAAAAAAGGTAAAGCAGCGGGTTTCTATCGCTATCCAAATGCCGTACCTGCTGGCGTTCGTTCAGGCGTTTTGGCTGTTTATCCGAATGGTTTTTTACCTAAAATCAATTCAGATGTAACGGATATATCGGCAGCAGTTGGTGTGCGCGGTATGTTAGGCGATTGGAATGTTGATTTAAGTCAGACGGTTGGTCAAAATTCATTTGGCTACACCATTACAGAGTCCGTCAATTATAGCCAAGTTGCCGTTCAACCTACCGGCTTTAAAACGGAATTTGACGCAGGCGCAGCAAAATTTGGTCAATACACGACTAATTTAGACATTGCAAAAAAGCATGACATCCTTAAAGGCTTAAATACAGGTTTTGGCGCTGAATTCCGTGTTGACCAATTTGGTACAACGGCAGGTGAAGAGGCTTCTTACAAAAACTATAACACTTCAGCTGGGGTTGCTGCAGGTTCGCAGGTTTTTGCAGGCTTTTTACCTTCGAATGAAGGCACGAACAATCGTAGTAGTTTTGCACTTTATACGGACAATGAAATTGACATTACCAAAGACTTCATGATTGGTGCAGCCTTACGTTTTGAAAATTATTCCGATTTTGGTAATACTTTAAACTATAAAGTCGCTTCTCGCTACAAAATCAGCGATGCTTTCACGATTCGTGCTTCAACTTCAACGGGCTTCCGTGCGCCATCGCAACAACAGAAATTCTATGCCAAAACCAATACGCTGTTTGTAACAGTCAATGGTCAACAAGTGGCTACTGAAAGCGGTACGTTTACAAATGACTCGAAAGCAGCAGGTATTTTGGGCATTCCTAAGTTGAAACAAGAAACTTCAAGGTCGTATGCTATTGGTGCAACAGCACGTTTGGCAGATGGTTTGGACTTGACGGTTGATGCTTATCAAATTGATATTAAAGACCGTATCATCTTAACCAACAACTTCTCTGGAGGTAACAATTCGGCTCTTGCAGCGCAATTGTCGGCAGCGGGTGCGACGTCTGCGAACTTCTTTACAAATGCAGTGGATACGCGGAACAGAGGTTTGGAAACGGTTTTGTCTTATACCAAGCGTTTTGCAGGTGAACAAGAGTTTCGGTTTATGTTGGCAGGTACTTTCATCAAAAACTTGGTGCGTGACAGTGCCGATGTCGTAGATGGCAGCACTGTTAAAAAACCTTTTATCAAAGCAACACAGACCTTGATTAACTCTGGTCAAGTCGGTTCTTATTTCAATCGTGAAGATGAGAGCCGTTTTGAAGTTGCTTCGCCGATAGATAAGGTGAGCCTTACGCTCAACTATAAAATCAAGAAATTCTCAGTGATGTTGCGGAATGTTCGTTTTGGAGAAGTGACATACCTTGACCCAACGATGGACCCTACGAAACCTGAAAATTTCCCAGCGAATGCCTTTGCGTCGAATGCAAAACAAACGCTTGACCAAACGTTTTCAGCAAAAATCGTTACAGATTTGAGTTTTGGATACCAAATTGCAAAAAATGTTGGTTTCAATCTCGGTGCTAATAACTTGTTTAATGTGTATCAAGATTTGCATACACATTCTGGCAATATGTCTTCAGGGCGTTTCATTTATTCACGTCGTGTTCAGCAAATGGGCTTTAATGGTCGTTACATTTTTGCACGTTTGAATGTGACATTGAAGTAATGATAAATGATAAATGATGAAAAACGCGACCTCCTCAAAATACTGAGGGGTCGCGTTTTTCATCCTTTATCATTTATCATTCATAATTCATATTTTCTTCAAAACATCCCTTGCCGCAGATGTAAAAGCAGGAGTCGTCTCAT
Organism: Saprospiraceae bacterium; assembly: GCA_043721685.1. Classification (GTDB taxonomy): domain Bacteria; phylum Bacteroidota; class Bacteroidia; order Chitinophagales; family Saprospiraceae; genus JAAFJT01. The sequence continues at coordinate 36,897 of JAYSQG010000546.1, forward strand.
ACTGCATCAAATCTTCAATTGTTAGCCGCACTTCTTCTTTCAATTCAGGTACTTTTCGACAGATTTTTTCTAAAATACGCATCGCAAACGACCGAATCGCTACGGCTACTGAGGGGGTCGTGACATAGCGAAAACAAACATCGGCAGTGAGTCCTAATAAATCGTCGGGAATTGTTGGCAAATCTCTAAAAACCCGCATCGTATTGCGCATGATGGCATCGTGAACAGGATTGTTGAGATTCAGGATCATGCGTTCCAAATAAGGTTTAAGCAGCGTCGGTTGCTTTTCAGCCATGTAGCCGACTGCCCAAGAAGCCCGTTGACACAAACGGTATTGGCCTGAAAAAAAAGCACGCCATTAATTCTGCCAAACGGTCAGCATCATCGCCAATATAGTTGATGATGCGCAATGTCAGAACTTTGGAATGTTCGGCTTCTAAGGCTTGTTTTATGTTCATAAAACATTGAATGTAAATTATTTAATGTTTTTATTCAACAATGATTTCATCTGCAAAAATCCACCCTTTACCACCTGCGCCTTTGTGCCATGCAGGAATCGGCACAAGTGGTTTAGCAATGATTTTTACATAACGTGCTTTGCCATTGCTCAAAATGTCAAATTCTTGCATTTGCACCCCCTCAGTATTTTGACCAATTTCAGGTGCCAGGCGACCCATTTCTGTAAAATCTCTACCATTTTCAGAGACCCAAAACTGTATATCCGTTGGAAAAAATATCCAAGCGTTTTGGTCTTGAACACAACTTATTGCCAGCCGTTTGAACGATTTTATTTCTTTTAAATCTATAACAGCTTCTAAATCGACGCCTTCGAAACCTTGCCAGCCGCCCAATTGCCAATGTTCAGAACCCCGCTCGCCATCTGCCAAAAGGTGTTCTGAATTGCTTGAATACTGAGGGGCGGGTGGGTTTTTCAATTGCACATTAAAACCATAATTCGATTCTTTAAAAACCGCTTTGGCTTCATTGGATTGTTTGTTTTCCTTTTTTGAGAAAAAACGAAGCGTTATACTTTCTTGAATATCAATGGGTTGTGTATATTTTAGGGATGGGATGCTGCCGTCGGTCGAATAATAAATATCAGCGTTTTTATCTACACATGCCAATACGATGGTTTGTTTTTCTTTGAAAAGTTTATTGCCTTTGGCGATGTAAGGCATAGGTATGATTGTTGGGTTAAAAGGCTGTATTTTGACAGAGTCAAGTATTTCAACGCTTGCATTATTGGGCAAAGAGATGAGTTTTAACAGCTTCCCATCTGCATTATTGAGGTTAAAACTAATGGAATGTCCATTAATGCTAATTTTAGGATTCTCAAATATTTGAACACCCGTTTGATAATTACCTCCACAAGGATTTACAGGATAAAAACCCATACTCGACAACACATACCAAGCCGACATTTGCCCACAATCCTCATTCCCAATCAAGCCATCGGGCGCATTTTTGTAGAATTCTGTCAATATTTGACGGATTAAACGCTGCGCTTTTTGCGGTTTCCCAACATAATTATAAAGGTAGGCGATGTGGTGCGAAGGCTCATTGCCATGCGCATATTGACCAATTAAACCTGTCAAATCTACTTGGTCACGCCCTGTTGTTTCCGATTTGTCGCCAAAGAAGGCATCTAATTTGGCTTCAAAAGCAGCTTTCCCACCGAGTATTTCAATTAAACCTTCGATGTCGTGTTGCACCGCAAACGCATATTGCCAAGCATTGCCTTCCGTAAAATGAAAATTGACTTCACGTGGTTCAAAGGGTTCGACAAAGGTTTCATTCATTTTTGCTTGAAAAAAGCCTGATTTTGGATTAAAAATGTTTTTCCAATTTTGGCTGCGCTGAATGAATGTTTTGTAAATATCGTCGTGACCCATCGCCTTTGCCATTTGTGCAATGCAATAATCGTCGTAAGCATATTCCAAAGTTTTGGACACAGACTCCCCCTCAGTATTGGCGGGAATATAGCCTTGTTCACGGTATTGTTTCAGACCTAAACTGTCTCGATTGGCGGTTGCAATCATTGCTTTTAAGGCTTTTTCGGCATCAAAACCCTTGATGTTTTTCAAATACGCATCGGCAATGACAGGAATGGCATGGTTGCCAATCATACACCACGTCTCGTTGCCAGGGAAATTCCACATCGGTAAATGCCCTGTTTTTTCAAAATCATCTATAAATGAATTGACAAAATCTGACACTTTTTCAGGACACACAATTGTATAAAGTGGATGCGCAGCCCGATAGGTATCCCAAAGCGAAAAGATAGAATGATAAGCAAACCCCTTTGTATTATGCACTTTATTGTCCAAACCTCGGTAATCGCCGTTTACGTCTTGCCATACTGAGGGGTGTATCAAAGCATGATATAAAGCGGTGTAAAAGATGGTTTTTTGTTCATTATCACCTGTGATTTCAATTCGGTTGAGGTATTTCGCCCATTTTTGCTCGGCTTCTTTTCGGGTTTTATCAAAATCCCAATGTGGGATTTCTTTTGCTAAATTTTCACGAGCGTTTTGTTCAGAAACAGGAGAAAGAGCGACTTTAAGTGACAATTGCTCGTTTTTAGGCACTTCAAAAATGACATCCACTACGTTTTCCTGCCAAGTAGCATGAGTGATTATTCTTTTTGTAAAAGTCTTAATTTTTGCATTAGATTCTAAATTGAAAGACAGATTTCTGGATTTTGCCCAACCCGTTGTCGTGCAAGTCCCAGAGATGGTTTTAGCATCTTTTTTTTGCATGTCGCCTTGTAAAATTTGATTTCGGGCATTAAAACGAATGGTAAAACGCGCATTTTTAGAACCCATTGGCAATGTATATCTGTGAAAACCGACCCGTTCAGATGCCGTTAGTTCTACTTTTAGCGGCACTTTATCGAATTTAACACTGTAATAACCTGCCTTTGCAATTTCATTTTTATGTTGAAACGCCAGACTTGCGCCCCATTGTGGCGTGATTAAAACGTCACAAAAATCTGCAATACCTGTACCATTCAAATGAGTATGCGAAAACCCTAATATTGTCGAATCATCATAATGGTAACCACCGCACGCATCCCATCCCTCAGTACGCGTATCGGGCGATAATTGAACCATGCTGAATGGCACAGTTGCGCCTGGAAACGTATGCCCATGGCCACCAGTGCCGATAAATGGGTTGACATATTGTTGGTTGTTGTTGCTTTGCGCAAAGAGTAATTGAGCAAAGCATAAATGGACTAAAAGTGAATTGATTTTCATTTTAAAACTGATTCTATTTGACGTAAAGGTATCATTTATGACTATTTGTCGAGCTTTTTTTTTGAGCTTCAAACTTTGTTTTTAATAGCTGTTTACCTGAAATTTAGGCAAAAATACCCATTAAAGTCGTCTTTAACTTTGATTTAAGGACATGAGTTGAAGTTTCTTTTTTGCTATTTATGGCTGTCACAAATCCGAAAATTTAATAAAGTTTTTTTTTTTTTCAATGTGTTTGACCTAATCAGGGTATAAAAAGTCTTTTCAACACCGAAAACGCTGTTTTTTCCTACCTCAATGTGGTTAGTTCATTTCTCGTGACTAATTATCATTTATGTTTATAATTAAAATATAAGTTTGAAATACAAGGGTTTAAGTTATAAGTATAAACATCATATTTTAAAATTTGAAAATTTAATTTTTTAAAAAAGAAAAACACCTAACCTTAATTTGGTAATTATGGGAAAACGAGAAGATATTCTTGCCAAACAACGAGACTCTATATACTTTTGAATTAATCATTTAACACAAAACATTTTTTATAGTAAACACACAAAACTATTAGTACATGAGAAAATTGATTAACCAAACAACTTTATTACTTTTTCTATCCCCCTTGATAGTAGGTTCAATTAAAGCGCAACATCCCAATGAGAAAACGAGATGTCAATCGTATGAAAATTTGATGAGACAATTAGAAGAACATCCTGAAATGCGTCAAAAAATGGAATCTATTGAACGAAAAACCTCTCAGTTTGCAACGGAAAATCGTGTTGAAACACGGGGCGGACAAATTACGATTCCGGTTATCGTTCATATCGTTTATCGTACGGACGCTGAAAATATAAGTGTTGCACAAGTTCAATCACAAATTGAAGCCTTGAATCGAGATTTTAATAAACAAAATACGGATGTTTCAAAAATTCCGTCCGAGTTTTCGAGTCTTGCGGCTGATTGCCAAATCCGTTTTCAATTAGCATCACGTGACCCACAAGCGAAACCGACAAAAGGAATTGTACGATATGCTACTAAGAGATCATCATGGGGCGCAAATGACGACATTAAACGTCCAGATAAAGGCGGTTTTGCGAATTGGGATCCTTCAAAATATTTGAATATTTATGTATGTAATATCGGATCAAGTATTTTGGGTTATTCATCGTTTCCAAGTTCTCCTGAAGAGTTGGACGGTTTAGTGATTGATTATAGGTCTTTTGGAACGACTGGGACAGTACTTGCACCATTTAACAGAGGTCGAACGTGCGTACATGAATTAGGTCATTGGCTCAATTTAGTGCACACATGGGGCGACCTCGATTGTGGTGATGATTACGTGTCTGACACGCCACAACAAAAAGGCCCACATTCAGGTGCTGTTTCCACCCCTCAGTATAGCAACTGCACAGGTAAGCAAAGCCGCGATATGAACATGAATTTTATGGATTATGTCTATGATGACTATATGTACATGTTTACACAAGGCCAAAAAACACGTATTCAAGCTATTTTTACAGCTACTAGAGCGTCAATTTTAGATTCTGATGGTTGTCTTGAAGCAAAACCAGTAACTTGTAATTTAGACAAACCTATAATAAAAAGCATCAAATCAACATCAACAAACATTACTTGGAACGAAATATTAGGTATGAAAACTTATACGTGTGAATATAAAATGGACAGTATGAGCAACTGGATAGTTTCTCAAACATCTAATCTTTCACTTACTATCAATGGGCTTATTGCAGGGAAAACCTATACATGCCGCATCAAAGGCGACTGTTCCGATAGTGAATACTCTGAAGAGGTTACCTTCAAAACACCAACAACTTTGCAGACAAGGGTGGGGGAAAGTAAAGGTTTTGCCATCTATCCGAACCCTGTCATCCATGATGTCAATATCATGTTTGATGTACAAGATGATGGCTTAGTCAATGTTCAAATTTTTGATAGTAATGGCGTTTTAAAAACGCAGATTGCCAAGAATATCACTAAAACGACCCCTGCAGTCTCTTTCGATTTGACAGAACTACCAAGCGGCTTTTATCTTGTCGTGGCTGAAAAAGACGGCGAAAGGGCAGTGAAAAAGCTCTTGAAAGTGAGTAACTGATTTGCTTGATTGGTTATTCGTTATTGGTTGATTGGTCAGGATGAATAACCAACCAATAGCTAATAATCAATCAATTAGTAACCAATCAGCCAATAATAAAAAGATAATGGTTAAAAATGAGTTTTTGTGGAGATGGGCTCCTCAACTTGTTGTGGAGTCCGTTTTTTTTTAATTCATTTTATAAATGATAAATGTACGTTTAGTAAATTTAAAAAACCAACTAAACCTTGACAGTCAGGTATTTATAGATATTTTTTAAACCAATGAACAACAAAAAATAAAGTTAAAGACAGCACAATTTAGATAAGTAAGACAGCACAAACGAACATACATTTTTTACAACAAACACATTTAGCAAACTATGAAATTACGTCAAACACTCTTGGCACTCCTTTTGGTGTGCGGCACTATCCATCTTTTATCTGCTCAAAATAGAACTTGCTCTGCTCCCGAAGTTCTTGAAAATTTGCTCAAATCAAATCCAGAAATCCAAGAACGAATTGAAGATATCGAGCGCAACACACAAGCATACGTTCAACGTGCCCCCTCAGTAACGGAACGAACTGTCATCAATATTCCCGTTGTCGTTCATGTCGTCTATAATGCCGCAGCTGAAAATATTAGTGATGCCCAAGTGCAATCACAAATAGATGTTTTGAACAAAGATTTTCGCAAACTCAATGCGGAAGCAGCTTCCATTCCAAGTACCTTTTTCAACCTTGCGGCAGATGTTGAAATCAACTTTTGCCTTGCAACGGTTACGCCTACGGGTACAGCAACAAACGGTATTGACCGTTATCGCACGTCAAAAACAAGTTGGACGAGTAATGACGACATGAAACGCACACTCAAAGACGGTGTCGTTGCTTGGGATGCCACGCGCTACCTTAATATATGGGTCTGCAACCTCGGCAGTGGTTCATTGGGCTACTCTTCTTTTCCAGGAGCCCCCCTCAGTACAGACGGTGTTGTGATTGATTATCGCTATTTTGGAACAATGAACACCCGCGCACCTTTTCATTTGGGTCGCACAACGACACATGAAGTCGGTCATTGGCTCAATTTGTTTCATATCTGGGGCGATACCCGTTGTGGCGATGACCATGTGGGCGATACCCCTTTGCATCACGGTGCTAATTATGGCTGCCCTGTTTCTCCTGCCTATAACTCAACTTGCGGCAATAATATCGTTGAAATGACGATGAATTTTATGGATTATACCAACGACGCTTGTATGGCGATGTTCTCAAATGGTCAAAAAGCACGGATGCGGGCTTTATTTATACAAGGTGGTGCACGTTATAGTTTTGTTGAGTCGAATCTTTGTGGCGCAGTTGTCACACACCTCGTCTGCACGATTCCTACAAATATCTCATTGTTAAATGTTGACGAATCAAGTGCTAAAATCACTTGGAGTCGTCTTGAAAATGCCCGTTCATATGCCATAGAATATAAAGCAAATGACGCTTCAAATTGGATTGCGGTCAATAATATTGCAGTTAATACCTTTACTTTTATCAATTTAAACAGTACGACAAATTATAATGTTCGAGTAAAAACGGTTTGTAGCACAGGCGGCGAAAGCGAATTTTCAAGCATTTTTAATTTTACTACCAACACAAAAGTTGTATTACCTCCTGTTTGTTCTGATAATTTTGAACCCAATAATACTTGGACAACAGCTCAACCGATTCGTACAAACAGAATAGAAAAAGCCTTTATTGGCGTTGCGGGCGACAAAGATTGGTATTATTTCAAGGCTGAAGCGGGTACTAATTTTTCAATTTTGTTATCCAATTTGCCTGCTGATTATGACATCAAGTTATATGATTCTAAATTACGCCTGTTAAGATCGTCTGAAAATATGGGTACTGCAAATGAATCCATCTCTTACATCACTGCCAAATCTGATTCGTTTTTAGTCGTTGTTTTCGGTTATAATGGTGCTTTCGATGCTACCAATTGTTATTCATTATCAATAAACACAACTTTATCAACCCTAAATTTGATTAAAAAGTCAGATTTAGAAAGTATTGGAATACAAGTATATGGCGAAAACCGCTTAAATAATGGACTCGATACTGAGGGGGGGCTAAAAGTTTTTCCAAATCCAGCATCTGAAGACGTTTCTTTACAAATCAACCCAGAAAATGAATCGAATGCAACCATAACCCTAACCAATCTATCTGGTCAAACGGTGATGACTGAAACGCAGTGGGTGTCAAAATCTGCTAATATCATCAAGCTCGATTTGTCGATGGTACCGAGTAGTTTATACTTCGTAACAGTTAGGCAAGGCGCTCAGTTGTGGACAAAAAAGCTTATGAAAAATTAAACATTCTCAATTGAATAAAGATAAAGTTTGCTAATAATGTGCTGTCAAACTTTTGTAGCAAGGCAATGTCTCTTATTGAGGCGTTGCTTTTTTTTGATGTAAAGTATTAATTTTTGTTAAAAACGACCCCTCAGTATCTTACACGCTCATCTATGTCTAACTTTGTGCTTTATTTTAATTAAAATTTTAAAAGAAACATGAAAAAAGTATTGATTTTCAGCCTATTAGCTGCTTTAATGGGCGGTACAATCGCTTGTAAAAAAGATGTTGATGAAGACAAACTCATCACAGATTACTTGACAACAAACAAATTGGTGGCAGAAAAAACACCAGAAGGTATTTATTTTATCGTCGAAACACAAGGCACAGGTAATTTCCCGACGCTCAGTAACACCGTTAGCGTGCGTTACAAAGGTTATGTTTTAGACGGCACCGTTTTCGATGAAAACCAAACAGCCACTAAGCCTGTATTCACGACAGTATTAGGCGGAGGTATCATAACAGGTTGGAAAATTGGTCTTCAAAAATTCAAAAAAGGTGGTAAAGGCAAGCTGTTTATTCCTTCTGCTTCTGCTTATGGCAGTTCTGGTTCAGGTAGCATCATTAAAGGTAATAATCCCATTATCTTTGATATTGAGTTAGTTGATGTGAAATAATTGTATTGTTGAGTTGTTGGTATTGTTGTATTGTTGTAATTCCAAACAATACAACAATACCAACAACTCACACCCATCAGTATCCCAACAAATCCACATTCACAATCTTCTTTGGCAACCAAATCCGCATCTCTCCAACACCCCGATTACACCGAGCATAAAAAGGTATCAATGTCAAAGGCTGCTCTTGGCTACTGATTTTAGTTCCATTCTCTTCGATATTCACAGCCGTTGCTTTACTTTTTAGAACCATCACACCATTCAGTAAATCCTTGCGGTATTCTGTTGTAAACGTTGCATTATCTCCTAAAACAAGGTTGCTCGCTCTGCCATTATTGTCTGCAAATTCTGCACAATACACAATCGGACCCCTCAGTATAGCCGTCTTTCCAATATCAGATTTCACGTTTTCATTAGCTGCTACACGACGGACTTCCATTGGTAAATTGACCTCAACAACATCGCCTTTTTTCCAATCACGAGTGATGATTGCATAACCTTTATCAAGCGTATAATAAAACTCTTGCCCATTGACCTTAATGACGGCTCTTTGTGCCGAATTGTCTTGAAATTGGTATAAATTGCTTGGAAAAGCCTCGTTTCTGGCATATCCAGGAATACGCACTCGCAGATTAAAATTGTTTTTATCAAACTGATTGACTGTTATTTTTACCAAACCATCCCATGGATAATCACTTTGTTGCGTCAAATTTATTTTGTTACCATTGTCCAAAACAACGTTTACTGTACTGCTTGAAAACAAGTTGATATACACATCATTTTCCTTGTTAGCATACATATAACCAGGCAAAGAAGGTATAAAACGGACGATATTTGTCGGACAACAAGAGCAACCAAACCATGCAGAACGGGCGGCTTCACCTGTTGGTTTACCATTCCGTGTATTTGTTTCCATTGGATTTGTATAGAAAAAACCTTTACCATCAAGACTTACACCTGCTAAAAAACCATTGTAAATAATGCGTTCCACGACATCAAAATATTTGCCATCGCCATTCAACAAAAACATGCGGTAATTCCAATACGCATTGCCAATAGCCGCGCAGGTTTCACAATACGCCTCTTCATTTGGCAATTCATAATTGTCGCCAAAAGCCTCGCCGTTGCCAGCCGCACCAATGCCGCCAGTGATGTACGTTTTTTTGGTAATGGCATTGAGCCAAATTTTATTAATCGCATCAATATAGCCTTGTTCATCGGTCAATGCCGCCACGTCTGCCATGCCTGTATAAAGATAGGAAGCCCTAACCGCATGACCGACCGCTTCCGTTTGTTCTGTAACAGGTTTATGGTTTTGCCAATATGAGCCATTTTCCCATAAATCTTTACTCGTTTTGGAATACGTTTTTGTACGACCCCGCGCATCAATAAAGAATTTGGCGAGGTTGAGATACTTAATTTGACCCGTTACGCGATACAGTTTAACCAAACCCATCTCAACGACTTGATGCCCGGGTGCAACCATTAATTTACCTTTTCCAAAGGTTTTATCCAATAAATCAGCATTTTTCAAGGCAATATCTAACAAATTCCGCTTTTTAGTCGCTAAAAAATGCGCCGCTGCCGCTTCAAACAAATGCCCTGAATTGTATAACTCATGGCTCAATTCCTCCTCGTGTATCCACCGCGTTTTGCCCATCCAACTATGACCCGCTAAGGAATCAATTGACCGTGCCGTGTAAAGATAACCATCAGGCTCTTGCGCTTTGGCAACAATTGCAATCAACGAATCGCAATATTTATCCAGTACAGGGTCAGGATAAATATGCAGCGAGTAAGCCGCTCCTTCCAGCGTTTTGTAAATATCGGTGTCGTCAAAAGGATAAATTGTACATAATTTGCCTTCATGCGCTGCTGCATTCGTGAAGTTTTTGACCCGCCCCGTTTCCACACATTTCGAAAAATTGTGCGGAATACTCGCTTTTCGATTGATTTCCATACGTGGCAACCAAAAATTGTCTTGCAAAGTCACTTGCGTGAAATTGACACCATGATAAGGGTAATCACCTTTGGCTTGTTGTGAAAAAGCGAAATAAGGTAGTAGAGAGAGGAGGAGAATCGTATAGTTTCTCATTTTTTAAAGCTTGATTTTTGAATGATAGAAATGGATTTATTGGGGAAAGATAGGATTGTTTAAGCGGTTTTGGCTGTTTTGAATTGGTGTTTTTTGTGAAAAGTTTGATTGAAGTACCCCCTCAGTAAATAGCCGTTTAGGAGATAGGAACGGTTGTTTTATAATACTCCCTGAATTGGCAAAATAATCCATTCACACACATCAACCATTTTCAACCTTACTTCCTCATCTTTCTCTCCAATGATGATAGCGTGAGCAGTGTTATTAGGCTGTCCATCAATTTCAGGGTCATTAAAAATAGGGTCGTGTTTCACTTCTTGAGAGAAATCCTCACTTCGTAAGATTTCAACTTTGAAACCAATAACACCAAAGAGATTTGGGTTTTTAAACTCTTTACTACTAAATTTATATTGTTTACCTACTCTCGATTTGGTTTCTTCAGGCGTTGAATATTTTGACCAATCGCATGAAAGATTATCACCTTCTTTTGGCGTATTCTGAAATGCAGCAGCACGCGGTTGTCCTGTTTTTGGATGAATATTGGCTTGATGAACGTAGCAATAAAGATTATCTTCGTTTGGAATTTCTTCTTGTTT
>JAYSQG010000547.1:0-1802 GCA_043721685.1 Saprospiraceae bacterium
GGCAACGAGAAAGCAGACGAAGTAAAAACGCTTGAAGACCAAGGGCTTCTAACCAAACGATACACAGAACGTGCCGTCAATTTCATCAAAAAAAACAAAAACAAACCGTTTTTCCTTTATGTGCCTCATTCTATGCCGCATGTGCCGATTAATGCTTCACCTGCGTTCAAAGGTAAAAGCAAACAAGGCTTGTATGGCGATGTGATGATGGAAATGGATTGGTCGGTCGGTGAAATTCTGAAAGCATTGAAAGACAATGGTTTAGACAAAAATACGCTTGTCATTTTCACAAGCGACAATGGTCCTTGGCTAAATTTTGGCAACCACGCAGGTTCTACAGGCGGTTTGCGCGAAGGTAAAGGTGTGTCGTTTGAAGGCGGCTTGCGTGTGCCGTGTATCATGCGTTGGAAAGGCACAATGCCAGCAGGTTTGGTGTGTAATCAATTGACCTCTACGATTGATATTTTGCCAACAATCGCAGCCGTTTGTGATGTAAAATTGCCCAAAAATCGCATTGATGGCTTCAATATGCTGCCGATACTGAGGGGGGATATGGACAATCAGCCGCGCAAATATTTCTATTATTATTATCGAAAAAACGATTTGCAGGCCGTCAGGCGTGACAATTGGAAACTCGTTTTGCCACATAATGGACGCTCTTACGTCGGTCAATTGCCTGGTGACGATGGCTTTCCAGGACCTTCGCTCGAAAATTTTCCATATCCACAAGGCTTATACGACCTTCGGCGTGACCGTGCCGAAGCCTACGATGTGCAGGCAAAATATCCTGAAATACTCGCAGAATTATTGAAAGTTGCTGAAGAAGCTCGAGAGGACTTAGGCGATGATATTACTAAAAGAGAAGGCAAAAACAGGCGACAAAGTGGGCGAATAGAGTAGAAAACACTTATTGGTAAAGAAGGCAAGTAAAAATTCCTTATATTTGAATGTGGTACATTGATTTGATATTGATGACCACTCCGGGCTTATTTTTTTTAATTGCTCAATATTTACCAATGATGAAAAAGATACTGTTTTTTTCAGCCTTTTGCTCTTTTTTCCTTGAATCCAATGCCCAACAACGACTCAACAGCGACATAAAAGGCATTCTTTATAACAAAGAAAAGGCATTGGATGCACGTATTTTAACGCAAGGTTGGGCTGTTGATGTCTATTTAGGCACATTGAAAACGTATTACAAAACGCAGTATTACCGCTTCGGCATTGGGAATTTGACGCATCCAAAAGAGAAAAGAACGCCTACGGAATACGTTGCCACAGGTTTTAGTACGGGCGTAAGGCATTATAGATATGGCAAACAAAACTATCTTTATACCCTACACGGTGGTTTAGGCATGAAACATTATTATACCGAAAAAGCGAAGCGCAAAGGCGTGTCATTAGCGATGAATTATTCAGGCGGCATCATTGCGGGGTTGTTGATTCCCTATTATTTAGATGTGTCCGACCCTCAAAAAAAAGGGAATTCAAGCCTAATCCGATACTCTGATAAAACGGCGGCTCTTTTTTTAAACCGTCAATATATAAGAGGGAAGGGGGGCGTTTTAAAAGGCTTAAAAGAGATGTCAGTTGTTCCCGGTGCTTATGCCCAAGTCGGTGTGCATTTAGATTGGGGTGCATTTGATGAATTCCTGCATGCGGTCGAGGTCGGTGTTCAATTGCAGGTTTTTCCTAAAAAAATGCCCATTATGATTATTGAAGACAATAAACCTTATTTTTTCAATCTTTATCTATCCCTTCAAATTGGGAAAAGAAATTAAAATCGTGTATTTGGATACCCC
>JAYSQG010000548.1:0-13404 GCA_043721685.1 Saprospiraceae bacterium
CTTTCCCCCATTCAATCCCGCCATATCCATCATTAGAATTATTGATTAGTCTGAACTTACAAGATATTTCAATATCTTGATTGACTGACAAATTATTTAAAAGAATACTCAAAGGGTATAAAGCATTTTGATTAGACGAAAAGTATAAATATCCATTATTTATTTTTGATGTCGTCCTTTGCCTCTTTCCAATATTCCAATCATTCCTATTGTCAATAAAATCTTCATTAAAAGTAGATTTTTGTTGATTTGATTTAGTATTATCTTTCAATACATTGAAAATCAAAATCGTTAAAAATAAAATGAAAATAAAGCCCAATAACATCTTTAAGCTTTTGGCATTCATTTTGCCTTTCAATGAAATAAGCATAATAAAAAACATAACTATAAAAAGGGCTACAATACGATTAGTAAAGTCAAATTGTTCAAAAATCTTAGGTAATCCTTCAGTCCAAAACTCTTTCATTTCTTTGCACTTATTAAAATATCAAATATTTCGATCTTTATTTCCGATTTCCGAAATTTTCCTCCAATATTATTTTGATCATAATAGATTCTATTAATATACTTCGTGTTAGATAAATTAAGTTTAGAAATATACTTCTTTATATATTGTTCAACACCATAACATCTTAGAAAAGCCAAGGTATTGTTATTCAACTCTGTTCCGCTAACAATATGTATATCTTCTTTTTTATTAGTTGCTTCATTTATGACCTGTTTGTTAATTTCTAAACCAAATGCATCTATATACTTAGTTTTCCTTTCTTCAGAAAAAGGTATTGCATCCGCAGTTCCTAAAATATTAATATTAACATTTCTTCCTTCTTCTAAATATCGTGATAAATAATGTTGTATTGAAAAATCAAATGCATTTACTATAATTTTGGAAATAGAAGAATTTTCTAAAAGGTATTCCCCTTCTGCATAATTTTTGATGGATATATTTAATGGCTTTTCGTAATTATAAGTAAAAGTCCCTTCAAGATTTATTTCATTTCTTAACCACAAAGATTTATTTTCAGTTACTCTAAATTTTACTATTGGTTCAGCATTGGGGTCTATCTTTCTTTGTTTTTTTAATTCTTCAAAATCGTTATTTATTCTTTTACTTAAATCTGCTTCATACAAAGCCAAATTAATATGCAAACTTGCTTCATTCGGAGGCATTAGCCAAACACTAAAATTTGTTTCAAAATTATCATTCAGAAAGAAGAAGAATATGCAAATAAACATAGATACTAAAATAGATGGTAAGATAGATGGTAAGATAAATCTTTGATTGAAATCATTTCTTAGATCGGATTTTGAATCAATAGAAGAATGCTGGATTAAAAACATACCAATAAGAAAAAGAAAAAGTGCTAAAAACTCGTAAACTCCTCCAGAATTTGTCCAAAAAAAGATAATTATAGCCGTAAAAACTATAGATATCCCAATTTTATGGTTTAATCTATACTTTGTAAAAAAACCATTCCAAATACTGTAAAAATTTCCATGCAACCAAAGTGAAAATAAAATAAAAAAGAGTAGTAGAAAATCCTTAATATTAGCTATATTTCCTCCAAAAAAAGTAAGCAAAAGTATATAAATTAATAACAACAATATCGTAACAAGCAAAAATACAAAAGACAATTCAACTACATTGAAAGTATTTTCACTATTAATAAATCCAAACCTATTCTGCCTTAAATTAGAATTATTGATTATAAAATTACAGAAAAAAATTGAAATTGTAAAACCCACAAACAAACCGATCTTACTATTATTAAATTGAATATCGATAGGTAAAGTTGAGAACGCTGCCGATGATAAGATTAAATACACAAAAATGAAAAAAATCATTTTACTTGATTCAACAATTTTTGCTTTTTTAAATGAAATAAAATTGATATGAATCGCTAATAAAAGTGTTGCTGTAAAGAAAATATAAAGGCTTGTAGTTAGCAAAATAATACTAAATAGTATAAATGCTGGAAAATGAATGCTGATTGAAAGTCTCAGTTTTTCCATTTAGTTATTTTTTTTGGTTAAATTCATAAATTCATTCATCGAAAGAGTAAAAAAATGTTTTTAATAATATGCACAAATCTAAACAAAACAATCCAAATACTTATACATAAAATCACAATTTTCATTTATTCAAAAAACAAAAATACACCCCGTTAGTAAAAATCGTTAAAAAACCTCCCCCTCAGTATTTCAGCGACTAAACAAGGCATTTAGCTAAAATCCAAGCATTCGAGTAAACTTTATCGTCTCTTTGCAGTTTAATAGCTTGATAATCAATTTTTTATAAAAACTTTTGCTCGTGAAAAAATCAATTTTTACCATTCTCCTCCTTATTTCCTTCACTTTTATCGTCGAAGCGCAACGTCCACAAGGGCAAGGCGGCGGCAACCGTGGTCCGAGTATCGGGCGTGTTTATGGCAAACTCCTTGAAGGCAGTACAAAGCAGACGGTGCCTTATGCTTCGGTCGTTGTATTGCTTTCTTTTGGCAAAAAAGACAGCATTGTGGGCGGTGCATTGACCACTGAAAACGGCGAATTTAGCATCAAAGATCTCCCCCTCAGTAAAATGAAGATACGCATATCGTATGTTGGATTCAAGAATTATGAACGTTCTGTCACCCTCTCGCCGCCCGACAATGTCGAAATGGACTTGGGCAATATCCGCTTAGAAGTTGATACCAAAGTCTTAGGCGAAGTGGAAATCACAGCCGAAAAAACGGGTATGCAACTCGGTCTCGACAAAAAGATTTTTAATGTCGAAAAAAACATCACTGCCACAGGCGGCACTGCCGAAGATGTCTTCAAAAACATCCCCTCAGTATCTGTTGATGCCGACGGCAATGCGCTGTTGCGTAATCAAGGCACAACTGTTTTTGTAGATGGTCGCCCGACGTTTTTGGCACTCAATCAAATCGTTGCGGAACAGATTGACCAAGTGGAGGTTATCACCAACCCATCAGCCAAATACGATGCTTCGACCACAGGCGGCATCATCAATATTATCACAAAAAAGAATAAAAAACCAGGTTATAATGGCTCTATTTCACTCGGTACAGGTTTGCCTGAACGGTGGAATGCCAACGCCAACTTGAACATCAAAGAAGGGCGTTTCAATTGGCAAGCCTCCGGCAGCTATTTTGCCAGTAAAAATGATATTCCAACCTACTCTAACCGTACAAATTTGCGCGATGGTGCGATTCTCAATCAGTTTAATCAAAACACCATCTCTGGAAACAGCCGCAAATTTTTGATGGCAAGGCTTGGCACTGACTATACTGTTAACAATCGGAATACATTTTCCATTTTTGGCAATGTCCGTGGCGGTCAATTTGATGATAACGACAGCCAAACTTTTGTTCAAACCTTAGCCAATAAAGACACGTCTTTTTATGGCACGCAAAAGCCTATTTCTAATCGTGATTTTATGATGTACAGCGCGCAAATGTTGTGGCGCAAAACCTTTCCGACCAAAGGCAAAGAACTGACAGCCGATATTACAAGTAATTGGACTAAATCAAATAGCGCAGACGATTGGCGAACCAATACGATTACAAAAGGCATTGCTGTTCCGACTCGACAAGTAAATGATGGGATAAGTAATGGCAATCAAATCACTTTTCAAGTGGACTACACAAACCCAATCAACGACTCTACGAAGTGGGAAATGGGTGTTAGAAGCAATTACAGCGGACGTGACCAAGCATTTATAGCAGATTCTGTATCCAGCGATGGCAGTAAAAAACGCATCGTTTCGCAGTCAACAGATTTGACAATTACGGATAATATCAATGCTGCCTATTTGACTTATACAGGCAAAACGCACGGCATCGGTTATCAAGCAGGTGTGCGTTATGAACAATCAAATTTCAATGGTAATTCAAGACTGTCAGGCGACGGCAAATTTGGCTACAACTACCCTTCTAAAAAAGATGGTATTTGGAATGCCTTTTTCCCGAGCTTGTATATATCAAAAAAAGTGAGCGCACAGTCTGAAGTTCAAGTCAATTTGAGCCGTAAAATCAATCGTCCAGGTTTCCGTGAAATCATGCCTTTTGTCCGTCAAATAGATAATCAAAGCTATTCAGTTGGTAATGCAGCTTTGAAACCAGAGTTCATTACCCTCGCCGAAGCGAATTACAACCACCTTTGGAAAAGCAATAATTGGCTTGTTTCTGTCTATTATCGCCATGAAACCGACCCAATTGTCAACTATTCTGAATTGGATGCCAATAACCTCATCCGTACAACATACATCAATGGTAAAAGTACCGATAGAATTGGGTTGGACAATACACTGAAATTGGGCTTGACGAAAGATATTGAATTGATGCTTAATTCTAATGTTAACAACAGAACCATCCGTACCGATTCAATCACCCGAAATGGTTGGTCATCAGAAAGCAAAGCCATTTTAAGTTGGAAACTACCGCTTGGTTTCTCTACTCAAGTCACAGGCGAATATGAAACAGATGAAGTCATCGCACAAGGCACCAGAAAAGGTTCTGCTTTCATGGATTTTGCTTTGAAAAAAGACTTCGGGCGCAATGCTTCTTTAACTTTTTCAGTCAACGATATATTCAATTCGAGAATCCGTGTCACACAATTGAATACGCCTATTTTCCTTCAAGAATCCATGCGTCGTCGTGAAATTCGCAACTTCCGCTTGACTTATCAATACCGTTTTGGAAAAATGGATGCGTCTATTTTCAATAGAAAACGGAGCGGCGGACAGCAACAACAGGATATGGATTTCTAATACACTCAACCTTCCGAAAGTCTAAAACTTTCGGAAGGTTTTTTCTTATTCAAACCAAATCGTGAAAGCAGTTAACCCATCCTCCGCCGTTTTCAAATCAAAAGCAAAATGATGATTCGTTAGTATATCCCGAGCAAGGGTTAAGCCAACACCTTGACCGCCATTTTTTGTTGTAAAAAAGGGTGTAAAGAGTTGAGGCTCAATATCTATTGGAATCCCTTTTCCGTTGTCAATGATGCACAACTGCTTAGTATTTTGGCTTATTTTTATCAAAATAAAACCATCTGTTTTGTCCGCCGCTTCAATGGCATTTTTGATGATATTGATTAAAACTTGTTCCAATTGTCCTAAATCGGCTTTTATACTGATGGCACATCCAGAATCAATCGGGAGGGGGTGCATATTGACGGGGTGACTTGAAGTCACCCCGTCAATATTTATAACAACCCCACGCTCTTTTGCTTTAAACGACATCAATTGCACTACTTTCCCCATCAATTCAAGCACATCCACCGCCTCAAATCGTGGTTCTGGCAATCGGATAACATCAGCAAAATGGCGCATAAATTGGTTCAAATGATTGTTGCGTTCTATCGCAATAGACAAAGCATTATTCATTTCACCCCCCTCAGTATGAAAGCCCAAAGTTGTATCTAAAATGGAATTAACCGCCCCAATTGAGTTATTGACTTCATGCGACATCATGCGAATGACCTTGCCATACGCCTGTTTTTCAGCCAATAAAATCTCTGTTGTCAATTCTTCAATCATGACAAAATATCGCGCAAAACCTCTGTCCACAAAATGCGCTTTTTGCACTTTGAACGTCCTTGCGCTGTTCCACAAAACGGTTTTAGATTCGCCTGTTTTTAAAGTTGCAATCGTTTTAAAAAAAGAATGAGCGATGTTGTGAATGGATTTACCCACCAATTCTTTTTCAGAAAACCCTAATAAAATGCTTGCTTTTGGGTTCAAAGCAGCTATATTTTCATCAAAATCTAAGATTATTATGCCTGTGGGTGACGTTTGAATGAGTTTTTCAAGGAAGAAATGTTATTCCTCTTGTCGTGTTCGTTCCGTCCGCAATTGGTCAATCATGGCATTATATACTTCAATGAGTGAGTCCATTTCTAACCGCCCTGTTTTCAAAAATTTGACATTAAAATCACGGTCACGTATGGCATCTATGCCTTGCATGAGCATGCGCAACGGTTGGATCATCTCCCGATAAAGCGACCACGACAAGGCTAATGATATAAAAATCAACAATTCCGAAGCAATAAAAAGCAGTTTATTGTCTCTAAAAATATAGAATGACAGACCAATCGCTACGGCATGAATGACGATGATGAAGACGATGAATTTGACTTGTAATTTCATTTTTTGACCGAATATACTGAGGGGTATCATTTTTAAAAATGACACAATTGTTTGATTATTGAATTATTTTTAAGACATTTGTTTTAAATAAAACATAAAGTTTCTATTACTTTCCACTCAAAAATCAAGATTAATGGAGCAAGATAGTAAAATCATTCTTTTTCAAGAGAAACAAGTGCGTCGTCTTTGGCACAACGAGCAATGGTTCTTCTCAATCATTGACGTAGTCGGTATCCTTTCTGAAAGCAAAGACCCGCAGCGGTATTGGAGCGTTTTAAAATCAAGGTTAAAAAAGCAGGAAGGACTTGACGTTACTACAATCTGTAGTAAGCTGAAAATGGCTGGGCTTGATGGTAAAAATTATCCTACAGATTGCGCCAATACTGAGGGGGTGCTGCGACTCATTATGTCTGTTCCTTCGCCCAATGCAGAGCCGTTTAAACTTTGGATGGCAAAAGTAGGACAAGAACGCATTGAAGAAATCGAAAATCCCGAACTCGGCATAGAACGCATACGAGCCATCTACAAAGCCAAAGGTTATGCCGATGAATGGATTGAAAGACGCATGCAAAGCATCGAGACCCGCAAACAACTGACTGAAGAATGGAAAAATAGAGGTGTAAAAGAAGGTCAAGAATACGCCATTTTGACGGCTGAAATTGCAAAAGCCACTTTTGGTTTAACGCCCAGCGAACATGGTAAACTAAAGGGTTTGGAGAAACAAAACCTGCGCGACCACATGACACCTTTGGAATTGATTTTTACGGCATTGGGCGAAGAAGTTACGCGCAGTATTGCTGTTGCAGAAGATGCCAAAGGGTTTTTAGAAAACCAAAATGCTGCCGTTCAAGGCGGAAAACTTGCTGGCGACGCACGAGAGCGTGTGGAACGCGACCAACGTGTGAAAGTTGTTTCATCTCAAAATTATTTGAACCAAATCGAGCAAGCTGAAAAACAATCATTGTTAGCCGAAGAAAACAAAGATAAATGAATTAAAAATATTATAAGCTATTGACTTTCTCCCAAATAACCCTCAACTTTGGAACATCAATAGGGGCTATCACCCCCGAGATTCAGAAGGACAATATAACTGAATCAAACAAAACAAGCCGAAAGTTGCCAAGGTAGCTTTCGGCTTCGTGCATTTTTGACCACAGATTTTGCTGATTTACTTGCTTTACACTAATTTTTTTAAGGCTTTTTTACTGAGGGGGGGGGATTTCGTAGCGAATTTTCGTTTTTTTTGTAAATTGCAGCTCTATCCAACCTATCCGAATTTAAAAATTTCACTTTTCACTTTACATTTTTCACTGACTCATGGAACTTTATGGTAAAATTCTCCTCTTCGCTATGCCGGCTTTTCTCTTTTTTGTCTTGTTAGAAAAAGGCTATGGCATTTTAGTCGGCAAAGATACGCTACGCAATATGGATATGATTTCGAGCCTGAGTTCAGGTGTTACGAATGTCGTTAAAGATGTGTTAGGCATCAGCATCTCCATTCTCACATACAGTTGGTTGGTCAAACATATTGCTGTTTTTACCATCGAAAATACCTTTGCTGTCTATGCAATTACCTTCATTGTGCTTGATTTTCAAGGCTATTGGGTGCATCGTTGGGCACATAAAATCAATTTTTTTTGGAACAAACACGCCATTCACCACAGCAGCGAAGACTTTAATTTGGCTTGTGCCTTGCGGCAAAGCATATCGTCGTTTGTCAATTTGTTTACTTTCTTTTTGATACCGGCGGCAATTTTGGGCGTGCCGACACAAGTCATTGCCATTATTGCGCCGATTCATTTATTCGCTCAATTTTGGTATCATACGGAGCATATCAAACGCATGGGGTTTTTAGAACACATCATTGTTACGCCTTCACATCACCGTGTACATCATGCCATAAATCCTGAATATATGGACAAAAACTATGGTCAAATTTTTATTCTTTTTGACAAATGGTTTGGCAGTTTTCAAGAAGAATTGCCCGAAGTACCTGCCGTTTACGGCATTACGCGTCCTGCACAAACTTGGAATCCGATAAAAATCAATTTCCAGCACCTTTGGCTTTTGATAAAAGACGCTTGGCGTGCAGCCGATTGGCGAGACAAATTGCGTATTTGGTTTATGCCAACAGGCTGGAGACCTGCCGATGTGGAAGCCCGTTTTCCTGTCGCCAAAATTGAAGATCCTTATCATTTTGAAAAATACGAAACCACCGCTTCCCCTACCCTACATACTTGGACGTGGATGCAATTTATAGCCGTTATCACCCTTGTTTTCTACTTTTTTGGCAATATTGGACACTTGGGTTCGCCTAATATTTTCATTTATGGCGGGTTCATATTTCTTTCTGTTTATAGTTATACGGATATGATGGACAGAAATCGCTCCGCTTTGGCTTGGGAAACGTTAAAAAACGCCCTCGGTTTAGGACTTATTTATACGATGGGTGATTGGTTTGGCGCAAGTGAAATGATGCCTTCATCAACAATTATCATTAGCAGCTATTTTGTTATTTCCACACTCATTACAACTTATTTTGTGCTTTTTGAATTCAAGAATGATGAAGAAACGGTTAATAATATGCATTTGACGGCTTGATACTGAGGGGGTCATTCTGGATTCCCTCTTGGTCTAATCCCAAAATTCGCCTTATATGTTTCAATATGTTCATCTTCTAATGTCCACGCTTTTATTCTATTTGGTATATTTTCAATCAAAATATACCCTACATATCGTTTCCAACCCGCTACCAAATTTAGAAATGAAATTTGGACACGCATACGTTTTGACAAACCGTCTGGTCTAATAGGCTCGGCACTGATACCATATTTGAATACGTCATCAAGTTCTTTATCTCTAATTTCATATAAATGATGCGGATTATTATTCAGCTTTGAGTTACCATGAAGAGTCATTTTTTCGGTTTGTTGGTTGTTATTATGTATGTTTTAAAGCCAGCCTTCTTTGTTGGCATAAGTTTCTATCGAAAAAGTGGGTATATACTCAAACTGTTTGCCCGTTTTCAACAAATAAGTATCGGAAGCAACGTAGAGTAAAGGCTCAAAATCAACATCCGTCGGCATTTGAGTTGGGTCATTCACAATAGTTTGATACACCTTTTCGCCGTTTGCGACAACGACACAACGAGCGTACAAAAAATCATCAACCGACAAGGGCTTTTTGAACTTTGCCGCATGTAGGCGTGTATCCAATTGATACAATTTTTCAGACAACTTATCTTCAAATTGATAAATAAATGAAACAGGTAGAGTCAATAAATGCGAAACAACAGGAGCGACAACAGCCTCGTTATCACCTAATTTTGACCAATCTAAAAGACTGATAATTTGCCAAAACTGTTGATCAGAAAGTATATCCTTGCGAACGCCTTTGTGAACACGGATTTCAATCTCTGTTTCACCATATTTTTCTTGCAAATCTTGAATAAATTGCGGAGTCAAAGCGGTGCTTTTTATTTGATATGTCGCCATCATTTTTAATTACTTTTTTGCAAACTTATTCTTTTTATGCTAAAACAACAAGTTTTTGTTCCTCATTCATCCTCATTAAACGGTATCTCAAACTTTTCCAAACGCCGATATAACGCTGAACGTGTCAGCCCTAATGACTTTGCAACGCGCGTAATTTTCCCTTTGTGAAAATCCATCGCTCGTTTAATCATCTGTATTTCCATTTCTTCTAAAGTCATCGTTCCAACTTCAGGTAATGAAGAAGCGGTTTTTACTGCGGGGGTGTATTGCGCTTGAAAATCAATGAGTTGCAAATTATCGTGTGGCGAAACCAAGACTGTTCGTTCTACCAAACATTTCAGATTCAAACAAAGACGTTGATACGCCGCCCAAATTAACTTTGACAAAAGGCTTTTTGCTCCGCAAACTGTTTTGATGAATCGCTTCAGCAATCAATTCCTTGCCTGTGCCGCTTTCACCCATTATGAGAACCGATGCGTCCGTTGTGGCAACACGTCCGATTGTTTCCAAAATATTTAAAAAAGAAGGGTCTTGACCGATGATATGACTGAAATCGTAGTTGGAATCGAGCTTTTTCCTTGTATTTACTGAGGGGGGTGCTTTTTCAGATAAATTCAAAATCGTTTTAACTGACTGTAGTAAATGCGCATTTTGCCATGGCTTATTGATAAAATCCGATGCGCCCATTTTCATACCTCTGACCGCCAAATCAATTGTCGCCCAACCAGTTATGAGTATGACAGATACCGAGGGGTATCTTTCTTTGATGATTTCGAGCATTTTCAAACCGTCATCTCCTGATGTATTGTTTGAAAAATTCATATCCAAAATGACGAGAGAGATGTTTTGCTGCTGCAAAATATCGAGTGCCTCTGTCGGAGTTGCGGCAGTTGTAACGTCTAATTTTGCTTGTTTCAATAGCAATGAAAGCGAAGTTCTGACAGCTATATCGTCGTCAATAATAAGAATCATACTTTTTACTTTTCATACCATTTTTGTAAAACGCCAATTGCCTTTTTCCCTTGCGGCGAATAATCTTTGATTTGAGTGCCTTCAGTGGCTTTAACTTCGGGAAACCATTTCCATAAAAAACCACCTGCCCACCAATTTTCTTTCCAAAAAACGGTGAACAAAGCATCAATAGCGTTGGCTTGTGATACCTCATTTATTGCCATATTCTTTCGCCTTTTTTCGATTTCCCAAGACTGATAGGTACAGCTATCAATAGGCATATAACCGAATTCGGTGAACAAAACAGGCTTATTTTGCTTTTTTTGGAAGCTGCGAACGGCATTGATATGTGGCGCCCAAGCCTTTTCAAGCTCGGATACTGAGGGGGTCGCTTTGGGAACAAGCGAAAAATAAGCATCTATGCCGATATAGTCCAAATCGTTCCAAAAAGTGACTAAATTGTATTCATCCCAATTGGCAGCATAGACCAATTTCCCTTTGTAAATGTCTCTCGTTTTCTTAATTAAATCACGCCAAAAAGCAGGGCGTTTGGTCGCACTTATTTTGACTTCTGTACCTAAACACAGCAAATCGACTTTCATCGAATCTGCAATTTTGGCAAATGGCAATATGTATTTTTCATAATCCTTTTCCCACTGCGTCCATTCAGTGTCTGTTGCAAAATCAAGCCCACCAATCCAACCACCGCCGACCCAAATTTGCGGCTTCAACATCACTTTTAAACCCGCTTTGTGTGCAGAATCAATCGTTACCTTTATGCCTTCATACAACTCGCCCCAATGTTGTCGTCCTGTTCCGTCGTAACGTACTGAGGGGGTTCCTTGACGTGTAAAACCATATGGCACAATGGCAATCCATTCAGCATTGACGGATTTCACTTCTGTCATAGGCTCGTTTTTGAACGGTTCACGCGGTGCAACGAGGGTTAAACCTTTGATTTTATCTGAAACGTTTAGCCGTTTTGCAGTCTGACATTGAACATGACAAAACAAAAAAGAGCAAAAGAAAGCGGCAAAAAGGAATGTTTTTTTCATGAAAACCAATATTTTTAAAGGAAATAATGGCTACAAAGTACCGATTATTTTTCATCGAGCAATGGCTTTTCATCTTCAATAAAACCATTTAAGAAATTAGTGTTTGCAACAACAGGCTTGCCCGTTACTTGTTCCAAACGTTTGCGCGCTTCGCCTGCTGCAGTTCCACCTTTCATAGCTGTTTCTTGATTTTCATTAAAGCCTTGTGCATTGTGCTCAACAGCATAAGAACGGGTAACCTCTTCGCCTAACATGGTGAAAATAAGTTCAAGATTGGTCATGTGGTCACGGAGGTTTTGTTTTTCCAAACCTTTTAAGTTTTTATGTTCTGTTGGTGTTAAACCGAAAGTCGCTTTGGCTATTTCAGCCGTTAAAATTGAATATTCTTGTCCCTCTTTTACCCCTCTATTTTTCCATTCATCCGTCAATTGCTTGCGAATACTGATGCTTTTTAAGCGCGTTTCAATCCATTCATCAGGATAACCTTTGGCACGATAGAGTTCTTTGATGCGTTCAATTGCCAATTCTGGATTTTCAATTTCTTCAATACGCTCCTGTCCCACTTGTGCCAGCCACAGTTTAAACGGCTCGGCTCTTGGCGATGGAATGGACATAATGAGGCGCAGCAACCCCTCAGTATGTGCGCAATTCATCCTTTGTTTGCCGCCTTCTGTTTCAACAGAAAGGGTAGTAGCAATTTGCACCCACCCTTTGGACAATTCGGGGTCACGCCGACGAATGTCTTTTATGTACTGTTTTGGATTACTACTTTCTGTCAAAACAGAGACAACGTCTTCGATAACAAACCACCATTTTTCTTCGTGCCAAACACGGCGGATATTTTTTTCTTGAAAAAGGACAACTTTATTTTGTTCCATAATGTGATATTTAATTTAAACAAATTTGTTTCCAAAGGTACACATTATTGTTTGATGAACAAACTCCTATAAAAACATAGTTTTTAAAACCATAAAACCTACTCATCATGCAAAGCCACCGCAAGATGTATCGCTGCCGCTTGACGGCTCGGAAACCACGCACACAACACAACAAGCAAATAAACCGATAAAACCGCTAACAAAATCCCTAAAATATAGACACTCGCTGGCACGTCAAAAACGTTCAAAATAGGGAATTGAACAGCAAAAAACACGCCCAAAGCAAGGGAAAATGTTGCCAAAACAAGCATTTCTCCTATAAATTGACCCCTAATATTGTTACCCGTTGCACCCATCGCTCGGCGAACGCCAATTTCACCTCTTCGGCGTGTAATATTTTGAAATAGTACACCAAACAAACCAAATGCGACATTGATGATGAGGAAACCACAAACAATGAAAGCTATAATGAGCGGTAGCACAATATTCTCATTTTTGTCCTTTTTCATTTCGTCCATGTGGTTGATTTGCCCCGTCCAATCTTTGCCCAATTGTTGCAGCGATTTGGCAAAATGGGCTTCAAAATCGGCGGATACTGAGGCAAAAAGATTGTCGAAAAATGAAGTTATGACAATCAAAACCGTCAATGTCAGACTGATACCAAACAGGCTGATGAAGGTGTAAAACTTCCTTCGGCGCATGACAGCGAGTGTTATTTTAAGATAGTTTTTAAACATGATTTTTTGATTTTTTATAGTAAAAAATACTATTTTTGTAAAAAAAATAGACATTTCTAATCTAATTTAAGTACCTAAATTTTTAATAAAAATGCACAACACATTGAATATCCAGCCTGTTATGACAAATGTTCAAGTAGA
>JAYSQG010000549.1:0-7610 GCA_043721685.1 Saprospiraceae bacterium
TTGAGCGTAACAAAGGTGGCTATTGTAAAAAACACAATAGCACAGGGACGAAAAAATGTTTGAAATGTCATGTTAACATTATTTAGTTGATGAGAGAAAAATTTGATTTATTGTTTAATGATTTTTTGAATGATTTGAGTATCAGCCGTTTTGAAAACGAAAAAGTAAGTGCCATTGGGCAAATCTTTCATAATGTAGGGTTGCTGATAGGCGTTGTCTGATTTAGGAATGGTCAAATATCGGATAGGTATTCCGAGTATATTCGTAATGGTCAATTGCGCATTGTGAGTGAATTGAGATTCAATCGTAGCTTCATCATTGATAACGGAAGGAAAGACCCGTGCCCAATTTTTGTTCTGGTTGCTTTTAACAAAAAAGACAGCGATTGTTTTTGACACTTGTTCTTGTCCACCAAAATCTACTTGGCGTAAACGGTAATAATTAACACCTGTCAAGGGATTTTTATCCCAAAAATCATAGTCGTGACGCACAGCACTCTGTTCTAAGGCTTTGACATCACCTATTTTTGAAAAAGATTTGGCATCGCCGCTTCTTTCAATATCAAAACGAAGACTGTTGCGCTCGGAATAAGTAAACCAATTGAGTTTGACGAATTCATCTTGTTTTTTAGCCGAAAAGTCACCTAATTCAACTGGAATTATCGGATTAAAATAGGGTTGTTGAAAGCCTTGTGTTAGAAAATTTGCGCCATCGTTACCCAAAATAATGACCGATTCAGCCACAGTATAGCTTAAAGAACCTTGGGCATTTTGGACATAATCACCAGAAGAAGCGATGACTTCACGTTCCAAACTTTGAGCAGACATTGTATTTGAAAAAATAATAAGAGCAAGTAGGATGAGTAAATTTTTCATTTGAAATTCTGATTTTAAAACAATTAATTAAATTGCTATAGCTTTATAAATTTATGATATTGAGTCTTTTGGGCATTGCAGTTAGCCTTAATAAAATAGATATAAATGGAAAATTAAGTTAATTTAATGCAAAGTTACACCATTCTTTTCAAACCGCAAGTAGCTTACTATTTATTAACATTAATCGGCTTGGGACTCATTTTTCAAATGTTTGATCATCTCCACCACAATTTTAGTCAAATCATACTGAGGGGTCCATTTCCAATCTTTTTGAGCGATGGTGTCGTCCACACTTTCAGGAAAAGTATCTGCAATATTCTGCCTAAAATCGGGTTTGAAGTCTATTTTAAAATCAGGAATATGTTTTTTTATTTCTTCATAAATATCTATAGGAGAACAGCTTATGCCTGAAACATTGTAACTGCTGCGAATCGTTATTTTAGAAGCGGGTGCTTCCATCAATTCCATGATGGCGCGAATAGCATCATCCATATAGATCATTGGTAAGCGGGTTTTAGCTTTCAAATAACAATCAAATGGTTCATTTCTAAGGGCTTTGTGAAAAATATCAATCGCATAATCAGTTGTATTACCACTTGTCGAAGATTCATTACCGATAATACCTGAAAAACGAATGCCACGCACGTCAACACCATATCGTTTATTGTAATAACTGCACCAGTTTTCACCCGCTACTTTTGACATACCATAAACCGTCTCGGGAGTCCGAATTGTGTCTTGTGGCGTATTGATACGTGGCGTATTTGAACCAAAAACGGCTATTGTTGAAGGGAAAAAGACTTTCTTTACTTTGTGGTGTCGCGCGGCTTCAAGGACATTAAACAAGCCGTCCATGTTGACATTCCACGTTTCTAATGGGTTCAATTCACTTTTACTGGACATTATAGCTGCTAAATGATAGATATGCGTAATCCTATAACGCTCAACAATATAGGCAATTTTTGCGCCATCCGTTGCGTCGAGAATTTCAAAAGGCAGATAGTTATTGCCATCTGTCGGCAAGTGCAAATCAGAGGCTATTACGTTGTCGTGACCAAAGTTTTGTCGCAATGTTTTTGTCAAAACAGAACCAATTTGACCATTAGAACCGATGATGAGGATTTTATCTTTTTGCATAAATTAAGTGTTTTTAAAATTGTGGTATTTCCGTCAAAAATTGCCAGCCTGTTTTGTCTTCATTTATTTTACAACAATACGTGGACAAGCCGTTTGTCACCAATAAATACGGCACTTGAAGCGGCAGATTGTAGCGAGCGATTTGGTCAAAAGTCATTTGGTCAATACGCACATTCGCAGATTTGCATTCAACCAAAAAATAGGGTTGAATATTTTTATCATAAACCAAAATATCGCATCGTTTCATTAACTCATTGACTGTCAAACCCTTTTCAACCCGCATTTTACTGAGGGGGGCTTTTCTTTCAGTAACTAAGTAATGAATGACCAATTGACGCACCAATTCTTCGGGCTGCAAGATGACATATTTTTTTCTAACAATGTCATAGACTTCGATTTTACCAGTCTTGTTTTTTTGCATTTTCAGGCTGCCTTTGTAGCGCAAGAAGTCAATTTCAATAACCATTGTTTTGTTTTTGTAGTACAGACATTGATAAATTAATTAACTTTCAGCGTACCATCGTCATTCATACGGCGATAAAGCGTTCTTTTGATGACAAATGAATCACGGCTTGTCACAACAAGCGAATCACCGGCACACAGCAACTCACCACTTTGAAAAGACTCTTTACAGAAAGCGTTCTGATTAGCTTTATCGACAACGATTTCGACCCCCTGAGTACCTTGCTTCAATTCGTAGCACATTTGACATGTCAGTTGTTTATTATCAATAAAATATTGAACGCCACCGTTGTAGCCAATACAGGCACTTGCACGTTTGTTAATAAATGTTGCACCTGTTTTGTGGAATGTATCTTCGGTTGTGACGCTGACAAATTTCCATTTTCCAGAGAGTGTTTCGTGCATTTTTTTCACCGCTTCGGGTGCATTGTCTTCAACAGCAGGTAAACAAGTTGTTGTTTCCGTACAGTTTGGAAATTTAGGCGCACTTTGACAAGCAAAAAACATAAAAACAGCCGCTATGACTGCGGGGGCTAAAAGTTTTGATTTTGAATTAAACATTGATATTTTATTTAAATAAATGATTAAAAAGCTTGGTTTAAAAAATTTCGGCTAAAATAGAAAGCCGAATCGTAATACACATCACGATTCGGCTTTTTTTTATGGATAGCGTTTAGAAACTTATTTCTTTAGAAACCAATCAAACATAATTATTAGTATTTATTATAAAAAAAAAGTTTTAAAAAGGTGTTTTTTATTTAATTTTTTGTTTATAAATTTGCTACAAAGATAGACCGTACACATTGTGAAAACTAAATATTAAACATGCCAAAAAAGAAAAAACAAGAAACAAACGAACCAGACGATAAGCAAATCAATAATCCACACGACAAGTTCATAAAATTTATTTTTACGATGAAAGCCGTTGTAAAAGACTATTTTATACATCTATTTCCCAAACATCTTTTGGAAAAATTAGATATTGAAACGCTTGACTTGGAGACAACTTCTTATATCACACCCAAATTAGCTGAATATTATTCGGACATCGTCTGGCGATGTCAATACCGTGACAAGAAGGAATTTGCACAACTTTGTTTTATCATTGAGCATAAAAGTTATATACCGCTATATCCTAATGTTCAGATTGGTGATTACAAACAAGGAGCATACAATACGCAAATAAAGATGGGACAACCGTTGCGGGTTGTAATGCCAATTGTTGTGTATCATGGTACGAGTAAATGGGAAGTCAAGCCATTTTCAAGTTATTTTGGTGAAATTGATGAAGCCTTTCATGTTTTTATTGACCCATTGTCCTATTATTTGACTGATTTATCTGATTATCCTGATGAGATGATTAAAGCTTTCAATACCATATTTTTAAGTAGAGCTTTACTTGCTTTAAAGCATTTCAAAGAGAAAGAATACATCCGTGAGCATTTTGTCGAATTGCTTTTTGTGGGCTATGAAAGTAATAATTCTAAGGAAGAAATGGATTTTGTACGCTCTTTTTATTTATATTTGTACACGATTTTAGGTGGCATCACCGTTGAAGAAATTAATCATCGAGTCGAAGAATTTAATAACAATCAAAAATCAGAAGTCATGGAAAATTATATTGATTATATTATTGAAAAATCTAAAAAAGAAGGACTTCAAGCTGGATTAGATGAAGGTAGAGAAAGAGGATTGCATGAAGGTAGAGAAGAAGGACTGCAAGAAGGCAGGCAAGAAGGCAGGCAAGAAGGCAGGCAAGAAGGCAGGCAAGAAGGCAGGCAAGAAGGACTGCAAGAAGGACTGCAAGAAGGCAGGCAAGAAGGACTGCAAGAAGGCAGGCAAGAAGGCAGGCAAGAAGGTGTCGAAATAGGCAAAAAACTGTCTATATATGAAGCATGGCAAAGAGGCTGTGAGATAGAACTCTTGATGCGAATTTTTGCTTTGTCAAAAAATGACATTATGAGTGTTGTTGAAGAAATGGATAACGCACATTGACATAACATTTTCACAATACACCTAATGGCTTATTAATCAATAGAAAGGGCGATTCGTTTTGTAAAACGAATCGCCCTTTCTATTAAAATATCTTAAACGCAGAATTATTGCACATCAACAGATTTAAGCAACTCAACGTAGAAAATCAAGTCGCTGTTAGCTGGAATTTCACCTTTTGGACCAGAAGGACGGTCACCGTATCCCAATTTTGAAGGAACAAACAAAATAGCCGTCGTGCCTTCTTTCATGTTCATCAAACCTTCGTCCCAACCTGGAATTACTTGACCCGAACCGATAGGGAAGTTTATAGGCTCGCCACGTGTGTAAGATTCGTCAAATTTCTTACCGTCTTTCAAAGCACCATAGTAGTTAACCAATACCACTTCACCTTTTTTAGGTAAAGCACCAGTACCTTCGCGCAAAACAGCAATCTTCAAACCAGAAGGCAACTCAATAACCCCAGCAGGGAATTGACCGGCGCCAAAGTTTTTAGCAATCGTCGTCGTTGAATCTGCAACCGCTTTAGCACGAGCGATAAAGGCAGGTTTTGCTGCTTCGATTGACTCCGACAAGGCTTTCAATTCTCCTTGGCGTTTTTCAACATCTACTTTTGATTTTACTTTACGCAAAATGATGGTCAATTTAGCTGCTTTTGCACCTTCTAAACCTTGAGGTTTTACTTTAAAAGTATCCAAAGGCATAACAAAAGTCGCTGAATCACCTTCTCTCAATGTCAAAAGCGCTTCTTGAGTCAATTTGAAAAAAGGGTCTTTCGCTGTTTTAGGGTCTTCGACCATAGAACGCGCTGGTTGTCCTTCAGTAATTGTTGAGAACATCAAAGAATCGTCTTTTTGCAAAAGCACATCATAAAAAGCGGCATCGCCAATTTTGGCAGTAGCACCTGTTCCCGCTTTGTGTATCGTATAAGCAAAACCGCTTGGTGTTTTTTTCTTACAAGCTGCAACTGACGCAACGATAATGAGCAGTAAAAAAAGGTTTTTAAGATTTTTCATCAAAGATTTTTTAATTAATAATTGTTATATTGTTGTATGGTTATATTGCTAAATTGTTAGATGGTTGTATTGCTGTTCGATTGAATTGCTATATGGTCAGTAGATTGTAATCCATAAATAACAATATAACCATTCAACTGTTTAATTTATCTTTATAGTTGGGCAACAGGTTTTTGAGTTTTTCAATATTAAATTTCAAACCTTGATGCGAATAGCCGCCCGAAGCGTTTTTATGTCCGCCACCGTTGAAATGGTCACGACACAATTCTTGAACATTAAAATTACCTTTTGAGCGCATCGAAATCTTTACAATTGTCGGTTGTTCCATGATAAAACAACCCAATTTGACATCGCGCATCGAAAGCATATAGTTGACTATCCCCTCAGTATCACCGCGTTGTATATCAAAAGTTTCGTAATCTTTCTTTGTCAAAGCAATGATGCCTGTTTTAAATTCAGGCAATATTTCCATCCGATTGGCTAGACAATGACCGAGCAGACGTAAATTTCTTTCAGGCAAACAGTTGTTAATCAGGTCTTGCAAGCGATAATCCTCGACACCACGCTCTAATAGATTCGCTACGACACGAAATAATTTGGGTGAAGTGGCAAATTTGAAAGACCCTGTATCCGTCACAATGCCTGTGTAAAGACAGTCGCCAACTGTTGTGGTTATTTTGTCGGCATCATCGAGCAAGAGAATAAAGTCATAAACCAATTCACAGGTTGAAGACGCTGTAATGTCTGACAACATAAAATCTGCAAACAATTCAGGCTCACGGTGGTGGTCAATCAAAATTTTGGGCGTTTTACTGAGGGGTCTGATAATCTCGCCAATTTTATCCACGCGGTCGAGTGCATTGTAATCGAGTGCAAAAATCACTTCGGCACTTTGCAAAGCCGTTCGAGCTTGAAATATGTCCGTATCAGAAATAATTATTTTATTAGAATCAGGTAACCAGCTAAAAAATTCTGGAAAATCCGAAGGAAATATAACCGTTACCTCATGACCTAATTGAATTAAATAATGATATAAGCCCAATGAAGAGCCTATCGCATCGCCATCTGGGTTGCGATGGGACGTAATACATACACGTTTGGGTGTTCCTAAAAGTTCTTTTACATCAGCTATTATCATAACTTGCTTTTTTGAAGGTGCAAATGTCACAAAAAAACCTTGATTAGCAAAATGATATTTTGTTATTGTGCTGTGAAGATATTTTGAACGATTGATTTGATTTTTTTCAACAATTCCATAAATTCTGTTACTGGAAAATATACCTTTGCGGCGTGAAAAGAAACTTTTGAACACATACAATATTTTTGTTCACATAAATCATTCACAGTCAATTATTTAATTTAATTTTTCTAATTTCGATTTGTTATGGCAACTAATAGAACTTTCACGATGATTAAGCCCGATGCGGTTAAAAATGGTCATATTGGCGCAATTTTAAACGACATCAATGCAGCAGGTTTCAAAATCGTCGCCTTGAAATACACAAAACTTTCTGCTGAAAAAGCAGGTGAATTTTATGCTGTACACGCAGCACGTCCTTTTTATGGCGAATTAGTTGAGTTTATGTCAAGCGGTCCAATCGTCGCAGCCATCCTTGAAAAGGACAATGCTGTTGAGGACTTCCGTGCGCTCATCGGTGCGACAAACCCTGCCCAAGCCGCAGAAGGTACTATCCGTAAAAAATATGCAACCAGCATCGGCGAAAATGCTGTTCATGGTTCAGATTCTGATGAGAATGCAGCGATTGAAGGTTCTTTTCACTTCGCTGGTACGGAAGTATTTGCTTAAATTTTCTTGGAAAAAGATATAAAAACACCTTCTCAGGCATCAGGTACTGAGGGGGTGTTTTTTTTTAGTTAACAAAGAATAATCCTAAAATTAAATACGTTTGAAGTTTGTTTTTCTGAACCAAATTTCTTCATCCACTTCAAACTCTTTAACAATGAAAATCCTCATTCTCACCGCCTTTTTCATACCCCTCAGTATTGTAGGGGTTTTAGCTCAATCCAATTTACAACGCAGCGTCTTTTTTGATAAAGACAAATCTGAACTCCAACCACAAGGAGAAGCCAGCCTTTTGGAAGTCATGGACTTTTTGAACAAAAATCC
>JAYSQG010000550.1:0-8748 GCA_043721685.1 Saprospiraceae bacterium
AATGTTTTAGGACAAGTAGTTAAATCCGTTGATTTTGAACAAAATAAAATTGTAATCAATTGCTCTGATTTGGTATCTGGAATTTATATTGTCAATATAATCGGATTGAAATCCAAAAGAACTGAAACGTTTAATGTCTCAAAAATGTAAAAAAGAACGCCTCGAAATTAGTATTTCGAGGCGTTTTTACTTTTGTTTGTAAAAATTAAGTTTAGAAGAGTGATATAAATTTTCATATTTGTGAAACAATATGCATTTATGAAATCAAAAGTAATTATAAACAAGTGGCTAAATCCTAAAATCATCAAGCAAACCACTTGGTTTTTCCTCATTTTGGGCAGCATACTGAGGGGGGCAGTTTGGCTGCAACAACGCTCTATTTTCTTAGATGAAGCCAATTTGATTCGAAATTATGTAGAAAAAAGTTACTCGGCTTTGT
The DNA here is from genome assembly GCA_043721685.1 of Saprospiraceae bacterium. Taxonomy (GTDB): domain Bacteria; phylum Bacteroidota; class Bacteroidia; order Chitinophagales; family Saprospiraceae; genus JAAFJT01. Next base: position 440 of record JAYSQG010000550.1, read on the forward strand.
TTGGACATTTGGATTATCAACAATATGCGCCGCCCTTGTTTTCAGTTGTAACGAAGTTTATTTTTCAAATTTTTGGCATCAATGAATTGTCTGCAAAACTCTTTCCGTTGATGTGTGGCATGGCTTTGTTGTTTGTTTTTTATGCTTTAAGCCGCCGTCTGTTATCGCCTTTTGCAGCTCTGATGGCTGTCCTTTTTGTCTGTTTTGATAAAATTTTTATTGATTATTCAACCGAATGTAAGCAGTATGCAACAGATGCTTTCGTTGCAGTATTGTTGCTTTTGCTTTCGCAACGTATTGATTTTAAATCATTTAACCCAAAAAAAGCCTTTCTGTGGGCAATGATTGGCAGTATTGCGATTTGGTTTTCGATGCCTTCTGTTTTTGTTTTGGCAGGCGTAGGCGCATACTATTTGTATGCGTTTTGGAAAAACAAGGACACAAAAGCCATGCAGCAAATCGCAGCCGTTGGCGCGTTTTGGCTCGCTCAATTTGCCTTGTATTTTTATTTTGTTTTAAATACAGATGCGAAATCCGAGAATTTACAGGATTTTCACCGTGCTTATTTCCTCGCTTTTCCACCCCTCAGTATAGCAGACCTAATTTTGTTGACGACTCAAATTCTGGGTATTATTGACCGTTCCATAGGCATTACTTTTTTGGCGGCAGCCCTATCTTTAATTTGTTTTTTATTGGGTATCAAACAGTTATGGCAAAACAATAGAGCCGTTTTTTGTCTCTTGGTTTTACCCATTGCTTTAACATTAACCGCTTCGACTTTACATTATTATTCGTTGATTGCCCGTCTGATATTGTTCTTTTTACCTATTTTTATCCTCCTCGTTTTCATTGGTTTAGATTATGTTTTGCAAAAAACGCATTGGATCGTGTCAGGTATTTTAACAATTGGTTTTATCTCAACCATTGTTTTACAAATTCAAATTCTCAAACCTTTTGAACCCTTCACCAACGATTATTCTGAACTCAAAGAAGGACTTGATTTCATCAAAAAAGAAAAACAACCAGACGAAGTGTTGTTTACGGCTCATGGTGTGACTCCTGTTATGCGCTATTACACGCAGTATTGCGACCGCCCTTACGCCTTTGATAAATTAATTTTGCAGGACTATGTGTGCTGTGACCCAAACCTTTTTGAAAATGCTCTAATAGAATTGCATAAAAAAGGGGGGAAACGGATTTGGTTACTCGGCGACCAACCAACGCACGACAATTTTGACCGTTTTATTGAATCGCAAAATGGGCGGATTTTAAAAAAACATGAATTTCATAGAGGCGTTGCTTTGCTTTATGAAGTGAAATAATATCCCTCAGTATTTACACTTCACCGATTCGTGATTTCCAAACTGCTGGGTCGCGTTTAGAGCTAATAACAGACAAAATGATAACAGATTGTTGAACAATTGTATAGAAAATTAAGTAACTAAATTTAAAAACGACGGCACGTCGAATATTGGGAATATTTGTTGGTGCAAGAGAAAAGGTTAAGGGATTGCGTTCAATAGATTTGAGCGTTGCTTCAATGGAAAGCATGAAATCAATGCCTAATCCAACACGTTTTTCTTCATACCATAAGAAAGCTTCTCGCAAGTCTTCTTGAGTTTCGGTTGTGAAAATTAAGTGATAACTCATAGTTGGTGTTTGTTTTAGTCAGTTTTTTAAGATTTAAGCTGTTTGAAAGTGGTTGAAAATATTTTTTTTCACTTCCTCCCAACTTAAAAGTTGCGTTTTTCCTGCTTTTATTAACGCCAAGCGTCTCGCTAATTCGTTTTCAAGTTCGGGTGACAATAGTAATTGTTCAGAACGTGAATCTTCTGCTATATCGTCCCAAACCCGTTCAACAAGCACAATTTTCTCTTCTATGGAGAGTTGTGCTATTTGTTCCAGTATTTTTGTCATATCGCTATTTTTTTATTTTTTTTTAAATGCTTTAATGACAAATTTATACGAAAAATGAGTCATTGCCTAATTTTAATTAAAAATTATTTATGAAACTAAATTTATCCAACAATCAATTAGCTAAACTCATCATCGCTTTATTTTTTACAATTGGCTGCTTCGTTATCGCTTTTTACAACGGCACAGGCGACACAGGCGACAGCATCACGCATTACCTCTATGCCCGTTATGCACATATGCATCACGAGTTGTTTTTTCACCATTGGGCAAAACCTTTGTTTGTCCTTTTGGCTTCGCCTTTTGCACAATTTGGCTTCAATGGCATTAAGTTTTTCAATTTACTCAATGCCACTTTGACCTTGTGGTTGACCTACAAATTAGCGAAACAGCTTGATTTTCCGAACCCAATTGTTGCGATTTTGATATTAGCAACGTGTTCAGGCTATTTCACATTGACATTTTCAGGTTTGACAGAGCATTTATTTGCGCTGTTATGGGTCTTAGCCGTTTTACAAATCGTTCAAGAAAGATACATTTTGGGCAGTTTAATTGTCTCTTTTTTGCCATTTGTACGCTCCGAAGGTTTGTTAATGCTTGGTGTTTTGGGTCTGTATTTGCTCATGAAAAAACACTGGAAAGCCTTGCCTGTGTTGTCCGTTGGTCACATCGTTTATGGTTTGGCGGGTGCAACAGTACATGGCAGCGTCTTTTGGATTTTTACAAAAATACCTTATGCGAGTATGAGTGCTTACGTTGACGACAAAGCACATTTGTTTGATTTTGTGGAGAAATTGTATTATTTCACAGGTATTCCGCAGTTTACGTTTTGGGTTCTCGGTATCGTAGCCATTGTTTTTTTGATAAAAAAACGACCCATTTCTGGAAGTAAACAGGATTTCCTCCCCCCTCAGTATAAAAGCATTTTGACGCTCGTTTACGGCAGTTTTTTTGCCCTTTTCATTGCCCATTCTTTGTTTTGGTATTATGGTATTTTTTTAAGTATGGGTTTAAGTCGTGTCTTGAATGCTGTGATGCCGATGTTTGCACTCATCGGATTGTGTGGCTTCAATTTTTTACAAACTTTTTTAAGAAACACACAGACAAAAAGAGTCATTAACGCCTTGTTAATCAGCATGTTATTGATATTTCCTTTGACTTCAAATCCTGCGGCTATCAGACCTAAAAAGAATTTGATGCTTGAAGACAATCAAGAAGTTGCCGCTAATATTGCTGATTTTTTGAAATCAAAATACCCTGATCACACCTATTATTTGCTGCATCCACAACTCGCTTTGTCACTCGACGTGGATTATTTTGACACAACAAAAATTAAGGATTTTGGCAAATATTGGAAAGAACCGTTGCCTAAAAACGCTATTTTGATATGGGATTCGTGGTTTTGTGTTGTGGACGCGGACATTTCATTAGACAAAGTGGACAGCGACGTTCGCTTGGAGCGCATTAACAATTATCCAGCGAAGAATAATTGGCAGTTTGTCGTGTATCGAGTGAAGTGATACCCCTCAGTATTCACCCATTTTCTCCTATTTTGAACGACCATCTCAACACTTTCCAAAGAAAAATGTTAGTTTTGAAGCAGCTTTAAACGACCGCTAAAAGCCATCGAACAAACGGATTTAGCGGATTTTTTTATTTTAAAAAACGTCAACCAATGAGCCAGTCAACCAATCCATCAACCCTAAAAGAGGTGTTGGATATCCTCCGCAATCGAGGTGTCAAATTATTTCTAGTACTCAGTGCTTTTTTTATTACCAATGCCCTTATCGCTGAATTTATAGGCATCAAAATCTTTTCTTTTGAAAGAACATTAGGCAGTGACCCTGTCAATTGGCTGATTTTTGGGGGCAAATGGAATTTTGACCTTACAGCAGGCGTTCTATTGTGGCCAGTAGTTTTTGTCATGACCGATATCATCAATGAGTATTATGGGCAGCGCGGCGTTAAGTTTCTATCATGGTTGGGTGCGGGGCTAATAGCTTATGCATTTTTTATGATTTATTGCGCCATTCAATTGGCGCCAGCCGATTGGTGGCCTAGCAGTCAAACGGGTAGGGGTGTAGAGAACATGAATGCTTCGTTTAATGGTATTTTTGGACAAGGTTTGGGCATTATCTTCGGCTCATTGGCGGCTTTTATACTTTCTCAAATCCTTGATGTGGTGATTTTTCATGCCATAAAAAAACGGACAGGGGAGCGGATGTTGTGGCTACGTGCAACGGGTTCAACCTTATTTTCTCAATTGATAGATACATTTGTTGTCATTTCCATTGCCTTCTATTTTTATCCAATGCTTGTTAAAGGGAATGGCGAACCGTGGCCAATTCGGCAACTTTTGACGGTTTGCACAGGTGGTTATATCTATAAATTCTGTGCGGCAGTGTTGATGACACCGGTAATTTATCTTGTGCATCAATTGATAGAAAAATATTTAGGGCATGAATTGGCAACAGAAATGAGAAAAAAAGCAGCGGAGTAGGCAATAATTGAATTTTGTGCACAGTTTTTGTTTTGAGAGAAATTAGAGAAAATAAACCTTTTCCACTGATTATGGCGTTATTTCTTTACAACCAAAACTTTAACACGCATAACCATGTCTCAACTTACAAATTTTTTTCTGCTATTTATGCCCTTATTATTTAACAACAATTTATTTTCACAAGAACAACTCGGTTTACGGTTGGGCAACTACTCTGGCATCAATGGTGTCACGCTAAGTCCGACAGCAGGTGTCAATAACCCTCTGGGTTGGAACATCAACGTTGTATCTTTGGGTAGTTTTGTCGCCAATGATTTTGCATTTATCAGAGATGGAAGTGTGTCGAGCTTTTTTCGCAATTTAAAAACGTTGGGCCCTGCGCCTGAAACGAAAATTACGGTACCTTCGAAACCTACTCAATTTTATGATTTTTTCAATCGCCCTCGCGATAAGTTTTTTTCATCAGCACTTTTTGTCGGACTGCCCTCTTTTCACTTAAATTTGGCAAGTGGACACTCATTTGGTGTTTTTATGGGAGAACGTTCCGCTTTAACAATGCGACAAATTCCGATTATTGCAGACCCATATGAGCAAAAAATTCCTTTGGGCTTGCGTTATGAAGTACCACCTTTTGTCGTTTCTGGTATGGCTTGGGGAGAACTCGGCTTCAATTATGCCTATCAAATGGGTAACGAGGCAGAGGGCGGTCTGTCGTTTGGTATTAATGCTAAAATATTACGTGCCAATCAAGGGTTTTTCTTGCAAAATCTAAATGGTACGGCATTTACGCGCATTACAAAAGACTCTGCTCGTGTGGACGCATTGAACGTAAGAGGAGGTTTTACCAATAATTTTATGGCTAAACCATTATCGAATAACGGTTTAGGTTTTGGTTTTGACATAGGTGCACAGTTTGTTTTAGGCTCTGGAGAGTCGGACGAAAGACCTTATTTGTTCCGAGTAGGCGCTTCTCTTTTAGATTTGGGGCATGTTAATTTTACAAAGAATACAGAAGTTCATGCCGTCAAACTCACGGAACCTTTGAAAGTGGATACAAAAGACTATAAAAATCTCGATCCCGATCACCCAGAAGAAGATATTTTGCGTCGTTTTAATCAATCCATGTACGGCAAAGCCGATAGCACCTATCAAGGCAATTATTTTGGATTGGGTTTGCCAACGGCTTTGAGTTTGCAAGGTGATATAGCCATAACTGAAAACTTTTTCGTTAATGGTTTGTTGATTCAACGTCTTCAGATGTCCGATTTTGCATTATCCAGAGACAATGTTTTTGCCGTTACGCCTCGTTTTGAATCACAATGGTTAGGTGCATCGCTCCCCCTCAGTGTTTTGAATTATAGTCAGATTCGGCTTGGTTTCGCCGCTCGTTTAGCTTTTTTGACTATTGGTACAGACCATTTAATGAGTTTATTAGGACAAAAGGAATTGAGCGGAACAGATATTTATGTCGCTTTAAAAATCAATGCTTTCTCTATCGGTAAACTGGGAGAAAATGGTGGTTTTTGGGCAAATAAAACAGGTAGAAGGAACGCAAAGTGTTATCGTTTTTAATGATAGTATGGTTGGATTATTTTATTGATATGAACAATCATACGACAATTCAACCATAGATTTTTATGAAAAAACAAGTATGCGTCATAGGAGCAGGCCCTTCAGGTATTGCAGCCGCTAAGAATTTGTTAGACGAAGGCTTAGATGTAACTGTATACGATAAAGGGACTGAAGTCGGCGGTAATTGGGTTTTTTCAGAAACCGAAGGGCACTCATCGGTTTTTGAGACGACACATATTATATCGTCAAAAACGATGTCGCAATATGACGATTTTCCAATGCCTGACGACTATCCCGATTACCCCAGCCATACACATTTGGCAGATTATTTTCAGTCTTATGCCCGCCATTTCAACTTGTATCAACACATTCATTTTCAAACTGTTGTAAAAAAATGTGAACTGACAGAACACGGGAAATGGTCAGTGTTGATAGAAAAAAATGGTATTCAATCCTGCCACATTTTCGACGCATTGGCTGTCTGTAATGGTCATCATTGGTTGCCACGTACCCCTCAGTATTCGGGACATTTTGATGGCGAATTTATACACTCACACGCCGTCAAGCGGTTTTCACACTTCAGAAACAAGCGGGTTTTAGTCATAGGCGGCGGTAATTCGGCCTGCGATGTTGCTGTGGAATCGAGCCGAGTAGCAGCAAAAGTAGATATATCGTGGCGGCGGGGCTATTGGATTGCACCCAAATTTATGATGGGCAAACCTTCAGATACGATTGGCGGTGCGATGGCTATTTTGCCACAATGGGTTTGGTCTAAAAGTATCGAACTTATGTTGCGTATCCGCAATGGCTCGAACGAACAGCATGGACTGCCCAATCCCACAACACCTTTTGGCTCGCATCATCCGACCATTAACGAGGATCTTTTTTATACAATTCGGCATGGAAAAATTAAACCACGACCTGATATTGAACGGCTTGAAGGGGCAACTGTACATTTCAAAGATGGCACAAATGGCGAGTATGATAGCATCGTAGCGTGTACAGGTTACGTCATTACACATCCTTTTTTTGATAAATATTTAATAAATTATTCAGAAGGAGAAGTACCTCTTTGGCTCAAAATGATGCACCCAACAATAGAAAACCTGTACTTTATAGGCCTTTTTCAACCATTAGGTTGTATCTGGCCAGGTTCAGAGTTACAATCAAAAATCATGGCAAGAGAGCTTGCGGGTACTTGGAAACGACCAAAAAATATACCTTTGCTCATCGAACGTGAGTTAAAGCATCCTGATTTCAAGCAGATAAATACACCTCGTCACACTATAACGGTTCATTATCTTAAATTTCGAAAACGACTATTAAGGCAGTTGCCAAAGGATTATATTCAGCGAGAGCCAATTTTATAGCAGTTCTAATTTCGGTATTGTAGGCATCGAAGACAAATTAAAAAGCATCTTGCAACTGTGGGACTTCGATATACAATTGATGAACATACAAAAACGATAATTTTAAAAAACTAATTTTCAAAAAAATATTACTGAAACAACTCATTAACATGAAAAATTTGTATTTAATTTTCTTTATCGCGACTCATTCTGTACTTTTTTCACAAAACATAGAATTGGGTCTTTTAGTTGGAGCATCAGTCTATACAGGTGATATCGAAGTATCTCCAAGAAATTTTTTGCCTCAAACACGTCCTGCCGTCGGTATTTTTGGTCGGCAACATTTTAATGAAAAATGGGCTATGAGAGCACTCTTTGCTATTGGTGGTGTAACAGGAGATGAAAAAAAATACCCTACATCATCTGAAAAAGAAAAACGCGGTTTTAATTTTAAGGGCACTGTTGCAGAGTTGGCTGTGTTACCTGAATGGCGACCAATAAGTTTCGGAAATGTTCATTTTTATGCTTTTACGGGCTTAGCAGCGACTTATATCAATCCAAAATCTAGTTTTAACGACCAAAGCAGTAGTTCTACAAATCCTGCGATAGTTGAAGACCAAAATCAAAAATACCCTAAGATAGCTGTGGCAATTCCAGCTGGTGGTGGTTTACAATGGAATATCAATGAGACAACAGCATTAGGTGGTGAACTTGGTTTGCGTAAAACATTTACTGATTATTTAGACGGTTTTAGTGCAACAGCTAATCCAAACTCGAATGACTTTTATTTTCTAGGTGGCATCACTTTTTCTAAGTTTTTCTCATTGGGCAATAATAGAATAGGAACGAAAAGAACACGTTATCAACGAAAAGGTGTTAATTGCCCTACGTTCAATCAATATATAACGCGAGTTGCCTCGCATTTTAAAAGGTTGCAAAAAAAAGAGCCTCCTGTTTTTAGCTTGACTAAAAAC
>JAYSQG010000551.1:0-17360 GCA_043721685.1 Saprospiraceae bacterium
AAAAATTTATAGTTCTCTGACAATTAGTGTTGTTTGAAAAAGCGCCCCTCAGTATTTTGAGCGTTTACACACGTATGGACAGGCATTTAAAGTATCCGATACGTATTTACCAGTTTATATTTCAACCGAAAACGCTAAACATTGTTTCTGAATAAACTAACCAATTATATTATCAAAACTTATGAATAACCGGAGGGAAAGGACACAGTACCCCCTCAGTACAAACGTAAAAGTATGGATCCATTAAAGGCAAAATTTAAAGAAAAAGCAGCCGCTTTGAGAACAGAGGTCAAAGCACTTTTGAAAGAACACGGCAATACAGTTATTGATTCGGTCACATTGAGCCAAGCCTATGGCGGTATGCGCGATATCAGCAGTATGATTTGGGAACCGTCATTGCTCGATGCACAAGAAGGCATCCGTTTTAGAGGTTTCAGTATTCCTGAATTGCAGGAAAAACTGCCTACTGGACGGGGTAAAGAACCGCTTCCCGAAGGTTTGTTTTGGCTCATGCTTACAGGCGAAGTGCCAACAGAAGAAGAAGCCCTTTGGGTGACAAACGATTGGGAACGCCGTGCGAAAGTGCCACAACACGTTTTTGATACGCTTAACGCTTTACCAGAAGATACGCATGCCATGACGATGTTTACCATCGGTATCATGTCATTGCAATCAAACAGCGTTTTTGCTAGCCGCTACGAAGAAGGTATGCCTAAATCAGAATATTGGGATGCGACTTATGAGGATTCTATGAACCTCATCGCTTGTTTGCCTGTCCTTGCGGCGGCTATTTATCGTCGTAAATATAAAGGTGGCGACCTCATTGCAGCGAATACCCGTTTGGACTGGGCAGCCAATTTTGCCCACATGTTGGGTTTTGATGACGCTGATTTCAAAAATTTGATGCGTTTATATATGACAATTCACGCTGACCACGAAGGCGGCAATGCTTCGGCACATACCGTTCATTTGATTGGCTCAACTTTGGCGGATTCTTATTTGGCATTTGCTGGTGGAATGAATTCATTAGCAGGTCCTTTGCACGGCTTGGCAAACCAAGAAGTGATTAAATGGATTTTTGAAATGTTAGAATCTTTGGGAACAACAAAACCTACCAACGAGCAAATCGGTGATTATGTCCGCAAAACATTGTCCGAAGGTCGTGTTGTACCAGGTTACGGTCACGCTGTTTTGCGTAAGCCAGACCCACGTTTTACGGCTCAACAGACATTTGCACAAAGGTATTGCCCTGATGCAGACCTTGTAAAAGTTGTTTGGCAAATATTTGAAACCGTACCGCCGATTCTGCAAAGTCTTGGAAAAGTTAAAAACCCTTGGCCCAATGTTGATGCCCATTCAGGTGCCTTGTTGGTCAATTATGGCTTGAAAGAATATGGTTTTTATACTGTTTTGTTTGGTGTTTCAAGAGCACTGGGCGTTCTGGCGGCAGGCTGTTGGTCACGTGCTTTGGGTTTCCCATTGGAACGTCCGAAGTCAATGACGACAGAATCGGTCAAAGAAATGCTGGCAGCGAAAGCGACGGCTTAATTTTGACATTTTTTAATAAAAATACTGAGGGGGTGCTTTTGAAAGAAAGTAGCCCCTTTTTTAGTGCATACTGAGGGGGTGCATTTTCGGGTAAGTAGTGTTTCTTTTCTTTCAAAAGAAGACGAATTGATTATTTTGGTGTATAGAAAATAATACCTGACATGAATCGAAAATCCTTTAAATTATAGGTATAAAGTGGGATTTGGTTTAGAATAGCGGCTGCACCAATAATGGCATCAGGAATCAAAAGACCATGTGAAAGATTAAATAGTAACATCAACTCTATGGCTTTTTCGGAGACTTGTTCATCAAATTGAACCACATCGAAGTATTTGATTTTCTTTTTCATTTGGGCAAGTTCCGTTTTATTGCTCATGCCTTGATACAACTCCATAACAGTTATGGCTGAAAGTACAATGTTTTCATAGCCGATATTATTGAGTTCCTGTATCGTGTCAACCCGCCCATTAAAAGCGTTAATCAGTATGTTTGTGTCACATAAAACCATAATGCAATTTGTTTTAGATTATGTATCAGTACGTTTCCATGCTTTTTGCCGTATGCTTTCAATAGACTGCGGATTGTCTTTCCACATACCAAATAAATCAGAGGGGTCTATTGATTTATCACCTTTGGAGATTTTTACGCCTTTTTTATTGTTTTTTTTAGGCGTATGTGTGATAGCATCTGTTACAATTCGGATGCTATCTAATTTAAGTGAATTAAAAAAAAGAACAATTTTTTCTAATTCACTTTGAGAAGATACTTCAACTGTTACTTTCATTTTGCTTTATTTTTGTACAAAAATAGGATTTTATATCGCTTGAAACAAATGTTCACAAAAAATCTTTTAATCGCCTATGTAAAGTTATGGCAAAGCCTTTTCGTCGTCTAAAACGTATCGTGCATCTACAAATTCCCTTTATGGCATAATTTTGACGTAACTTTTCAGTTTATAATGATATTTCCTAAACGAAATAAGCAACTTTAACGTTTGTAGAATATCTTTGATTTATGAATACAACATTTTTTAAAATCTGGTGGAATATGAAATTTAGAAACATCTTTCTCATGACGGTGCTTGTTAGCGGCGTTCTTATAGCAGCTTTTTGCCCGAAACCTGCTCCTGCCGACAGAGAAACGGCTTTGTTGCAGTCACTGATGACTGCTTTAAATCAGTTGCATTTTAGTCCTCAAAATATGGACGATGAGTTTTCAAAAAAAGTATATACGCTTTATTTGAATCGTATTGACGCAGGTCGTCGGTTTTACACACAAGCCGATATTGACCAATTAAAGCCTTTTGAAAACCAAATAGATGACCAAACGAAGGTTTATGACTATACGTTTTTCAACAAATCTGTTGAATTGTTAGATGCACACATGGCAAAAGTAGAAGGCTTTTACAATGAAGTCATTACAATGCCTATTGATTTTTCAGTCAATGAAAAAATCGAAATGGATGGCGACAAAAAGCCTTATGCCAAAAACGATGCAGAGTTGAAAGACCTTTGGCGCAAAATGATTAAATATGAAGTTATGACGCGTTTGACCAATAAACTCGAAGAAAAAGAGAAAGGCAAGGCGGATTTTAAAGATAAATCGGACGACGAGTTGAAAAAAGCGGCTTTGACGGAGACGACTAAACAGTATAACGACTATTTCAAACGCTTGAAAAAATTGAAGCGGATGGATAGATTGTCTATTTATCTCAACTCGATTGCCAATGTTTTTGACCCACATACAGAGTATTTTGAGCCTATTGAAAAACAAAATTTTGATATTCGTATGTCAGGTCGTCTCATCGGAATCGGTGCACGTTTGCAAACGGATTCAGAGACAGATTTTACTAAAATTTCAGATGTCATGATTGGCGGGCCAGCTTGGAAACAAGGCGACCTCAAAGACGGCGACATCATTATGAAAGTCGCACAAGGCGACAAAGAACCCGTAGGTATAAGCGGTATGGACATCAACGAAGTGGTTTCCATGATTCGAGGTAAAGAAAACACCGAAGTTCGTTTAACTGTAAAAGCAAAAGCCGACGGTAAAACTAAGGTTATCGCTATCATTCGTGAAGAAGTGATTGTGGACGAAGGTTTCGTCAAATCGTTGATTATTCAAGAAGATCAAGAGGCTGATAAAATTGGTTATATCAAATTGCCTACGTTTTATGCCGATTTTGAAAACGATAATGGACACCAATCCTGCGAAGACGTTGCTGTTGAAGTTGAAAAACTGAAAAAAGCAGGTGTCAAAGGTATTGTTATTGACTTACGCAACAATGGCGGCGGTTCGCTCCGTGATGTGGTCAAAATGTCAGGTTTGTTCGTCGAGCAAGGTCCTATTGTTCAAGTCAAAGGACGTTATGACCGCCCTGATGTATTGAGTGATACCGACCCCTCAGTACAATACGCTGGTCCACTCGTTATTATGGTCAATGAGTTCTCCGCTTCGGCTTCTGAAATCATGGCAGCTGCTTTACAAGACTACGGACGGGCGATTATCGTTGGTACACCGACTTATGGCAAAGGCACAGTTCAACGCTTTTTTGACCTCGACCGTGCCTACAGAGGCGGTGGTGGCAGTATTGCAAGCAACGGTGGAATGGGCGGAGCTGAAACAGGTCTTGGCAATGTGAAAGTAACGATTCAGAAATTCTTCCGTGTCAATGGTGGTTCAACGCAATTAAAAGGTGTCACACCTGATATTATTCTACCAGATAACTATATGGAAGTACCTATGGGTGAAAGAGACAACGAGCATCCAATGCCGTGGACTTCAATCAACCCTGTTAAGTACAGCCAAAATGTGGTAGATTTGAAAAAACTACCGACTATCAAGTCTTATAGTGAAAAACGTGTGGCGGCTAATCCGACTTTTGCAGCTGTTTTGGGCAATGCTAAGCGTATGAAAACACAGCGTGACAATACGGAATATTCACTCAATTTAGCGCAATTCCGCACTTATGAAGCCAAACAAGATGAATTGGTGGATGCTTATAAAAAAGCAATCAAACCTATTGGCGGCTTCATGTCAGATAATATCGCAGAAGATTTAGCGGCTTTACAAGCATCAAATGACACATCTAAAGTCATTAGAAATAATGAGTGGAAAAAAGATGTATTAAAAGATGCGCAACTATATGAAACATTATTAATCATGCGTGATATGATTCAAAATGCTACTTTTAAAACAGTAGCTGTTGAACCTAAAAGAAATTGATTATCAGTGATTTAGTATAAAAAGAAAAGCCTTTCCAACAACCTAATTCGTTGGAAAGGCTTTTCTTTTTTCTTTATTATGCTAAAACCCTTTCAAAAATCCGTTGTTTTACATTCAAATTGGTTTTGAGTAGTGCGTTTTGGGTTTTGAGTGCCTCTTCACTACCCAAAACTCAAAACTCAAAACTCAAAACTCATAAATTTATGACTGCTTACATTTTGACCATCGGAGACGAAATACTTATCGGTCAAATCACAGATACCAACTCCAGTTGGATGGCACAACAACTCAATTTTCAAGGCATTCGCATCGTCGGTAAAACATCGGTTGGCGATGTCCACGAAGATATTGTTGAAGCCGTGCGTTATGCCCTTTCAAAAGCAGACCTCGTTTTGTTGACAGGCGGACTCGGTGCAACCAAAGACGATATTACCAAAAAAGCCTTAGCTGATTTCTTCAAAGTACCCATGATTTTTCATGACGAAACTTTCCAACGCATGACTTATTTTTTCAAAAAAATAAATCGTACAGTTTCTGAAATGAATAAAAATGGTTGTTTTATGCCTCAAAATGCCTTGATTTTAAACAATGACAAAGGATTAGCGCCTGCTATGTGGTTTAATACTGTTGAGGAACGAAATCCCGATTCTTTCGGGAAGGGGTCTAAGGTTGTGGTTTCTATGCCTGGTGTGCCTTATGAAATGCAACATTTGATGAGCGACCGTGTTTTGCCACGTCTGCGTGCTTCTTTCCCTATGTCACCTATTGTTCATAGAACTTTATTAACCGCAGGTGAAGGAGAGACCTCTTTGGCAGAAAAACTAAGCGATTTTGAAGACACTTTGCCCGAAAATATCAAATTAGCTTACTTGCCGTCGCTTGGAACGGTGCGTTTGCGTTTGACCGCAAGAGGTGAAAACGAAGCAGTTTTGAACGAACAATTAGACATTTGGAAAGCCGAATTAGAAAAAGTTGTAGGCTATGCCGTTGCAGGTTATGATGACGATACGATGCCTGTTGCGATAGGACGCATGTTGACAAAACAAGGTTTGACATTAGGCATTGCAGAGAGTTGCACAGGCGGTTATTTGTCGCATTTGATGACAACCGTTTCAGGTAGTTCGGCATATTTTGAAGGCAGTGTCATCGTTTATTCCTACGATTTAAAGGTGAAATTGCTCGATGTCTCAAAATACATGCTTGATACTGAGGGGGCTGTTAGTGAGCAATGTGTCAAGGAAATGGTTGCGGGAACACTCGATGCGCTCAATGTGGATGTAGCGATTGCCGTTTCAGGCATAGCTGGTCCTAATGGCGGTACACCTGAAAAACCTGTCGGAACAGTTTGGATTGCGGTGGGCAATAGAGACGAAACCATTACCTATAAAATCGGTTTAGATAGAGGACGATTGAAAAATATTGAATACGCTGCCAATACAGCCTTAAACTTGCTGAGAAAATTTTTGCTGCAAAATGTAAAAGCCGTAGAAAAGGCGTAATTTTGCCAAAATTTTGTTTGGATACTGAGGGGGTGCTTTTTTTAATTCCCTGATTATCAACCAAATACAAACCATAATTAATTTTTAAAAATTTATTAAAATGGCAAAAGTCGAACTCGTAATGCCCAAATTGGGTGAAAGCATCATGGAAGCGACCATTCTTGGTTGGAAAAAAAATGTCGGAGACCGCGTCGAACAAGACGAAACGATATTGGACATTGCCACCGACAAAGTGGATTCCGAAGTGCCTTCGCCTGTCAGCGGCATTATTACCGAAATACTTTTCAATGAAAACGATGTCGTGCCAATTGGCTCTGTCATTGCCTATATTTCTACTGAAGCAAACGCGGAAGTAGAGCCATCACCAAGCACTCATTTGCCACCCGTTGCCACACCCAAAGCGGAGTCGAATGGCATGCATGAAAAAAAAGTTGAAACCGTTGCGGTAGCAACACCCGTTTTAGTAGAAAATAAGCCATTAACAACACCGCATGGCGACCGTTTCTACTCGCCCTTGGTCAAAACGATTGCCAAACAAGAAGGTGTCAGCACTGTCGAATTGGAAGCTATTGCAGGCAGTGGTAGTGGTGGGCGTGTGACAAAAGCTGATATTTTAGGTTTTGTTGAACATAAAAAAGAAATAAAGCCTATTGCAAATTCTGCCCCCAAAGAAGACATCGTTTTACCATTGCCAAAAACAGCGGCTGCGCCACCTACTTACGCTATTTCTGACAATGTTGAAATCATAGAAATGGATAGAATGAGGCGTTTGATTGCTGACCACATGATTATGTCAAAAAGGGTCGCACCGCACGTTACCTCTTTTGTCGAAGCCGATGTGACGAATTTGGTCAATTGGAGAAACCGTGTTAAAGGCGATTTTCAAAGCAAATATGGAGAAAATATTACTTTTACCCCCATTTTTATTGAAGCCATCTGCCATGCACTTCGAGAATTTCCGATGGTCAATTCAAGTGTCAATGAAAGTAAAATCATTGTTAAAAAGGATTTGAACATTGGTTTAGCAACGGCGTTGCCTTCGGGTCACCTTATTGTCCCCGTCATTAAAAATGCGGATAGAATGAACCTCGTCGGTTTATCACAAGCTGTTAACGATTTGGCAACGCGTGCCCGCACTCAAAAACTTAAACCCGACGACACGCAAGGTGGCACTTTTACACTCACAAATGTAGGCGGTTTTGGCAATATGATGGGAACACCTATCATCAATCAGCCGCAAGTCGCCATCCTTGCAACAGGTACGATTAAAAAAAGACCACACGTCATGGAAACCGAATTTGGCGATGTCATTGCCATCCGCCAAATTATGTACCTCTCCATGAGCTACGACCACCGCATCGTTGACGGTGCTATGGGCGGTGTTTTCCTAAGACGTGTCGCTGACTTATTAGAACAATTTGATATAAATAGAACGGTTTAGTTTTGAGTTTTGAGTAGCGGGTTTTGAGTTATCCGCACTCAAAACCCGAAACCCAAAACTCAAAACGCATAAAATGGAAGATTGGGAATTTGATTTTGAATGGTTGAAAGTCCGACACAGCGTCAAAGACGCTTTGAAACATGACGCATTGCCCGACCTAAACGTTGTGTTGCTGATGATTGGCATACAAGAGTTGGGTTTTTGGAAAAAAGGTTGGACAAAAGAAGAAAAACAAGACTTGATGCACATCGCCGTCTGTCGTTTGTTGAGTTATGACGGTTACTACGAATTTGTCGGTTTAGATACTGAGGGGTGGCCCCATTATACTTTGACACAAAAAATCATGGTCAAAGGGCAGGGCGAACAAGAGCATTTGTTGAAAGAAAAAGCTATTTTTTATTTCAAACAATTAGAAACGGAACGTGCAGCATCTTAAAATTGATTTTTTTGAAAAAAGAAGTCTTTACAAAGTATCAAAAAAGAAATAAGCATTTACCTTTGCGAAAATTTTTTAGAAAACATTTAAGTCAAACAATATGAATTTCGTTGTTAAACATCACCACCATCACTTTATGAATTTGCCTTTGGGCGACAGGTGATGCCGTTGTTTTAAAACGATTTTATTTATTCGATAAAACAAACGAGGCTTGCCAGTTGACCGACTGCAAGCCTCGTTTCGTTATTCGTGACTCGTTATTCGTGTATTCGTTATTCGTTTAACCATCTATAACGAGTAACGAATAGACGAATAACGATTAACCAATAACGACTACACGAATAACGATTAACGAATAACGATTAACTAATTAATTATGAAACGCCTACGCATCGCCGTTCAAAAATCAGGTCGGCTCTCTGAAACCTCGCTCGAACTCTTGAAAGAGTGTGGTATTGATGTCAAAAATGGCAGGGCGCAGCTCGTTGCTTCTGCTTCAAATTTTCCTTTAGATATCCTCTATCTACGGGACGACGATATCCCACAATATGTTGAAGACGGTGTTGCCGACTTAGGGATTTTGGGTGAAAATGTGGTCATCGAAAGCCGTGCTCAAATTGACATCATCAAAAGACTTAATTTCAGTCGTTGCCGCTTGTCTTTGGCTGTACCTAAAGCTTTGGAATACAACGGTTTATCGTATTTTCAAGATAGGAAAGTCGCAACGTCTTACCCCAATATCCTCGACGATTATTTGTCTGCAAACGGTATCACGTCAGAGGTTCACGTCATCAGCGGTTCAGTTGAAATTGCACCGAACATTGGTTTAGCCGATGCGATTTGCGACATTGTTTCGTCTGGCTCAACCCTTTTGAGCAATGGTTTGAAGGAAGTGGAAACGATTATGAAATCGGAAGCTGTTTTGGTGAGTCGTAAAGGTTTGGATACTGAGGGGGCAGCTATTTTACAAAAATTGCTGTTTCGTTTAGAGTCTGTTATGGCAGCAAAATCAAGCAAATATGTCATTATGAATGCGCCAAACGAAGCTATTGAAACCATTGTCAACGTTTTGCCTGGTATGAAAAGTCCAACTGTTGTGCCTTTGGCAGCATCAGGTTGGTCAGCAATTCATTCGGTTTTAAGTGAAGAAAAATTTTGGGATATCATTGACGATTTGAAAAAAGCAGGCGCACAAGGCATTCTGGTCGTTCCTATTGAAAAAATGATAATTTAAAAATGAAAATATATAAACTCCTCAATCCGTCCGATTATTCGGATATTTTGAAACGTCCGACAATGGACACGACTAAGTTGTATGATTCAGTCAGAGCAATTTTGAAAGACATCAAGCAGAATGGTGAAGTCGCTGTCAAAAAGTATATCGAGAAATTTGACTATCTGATTCTCGACGAATTGAAAGTGTCAGAAGAAGAGTTTTTAGCTGCTGAAAATAGCTTAGACGATGATTTGAAAATGGCAATTCTAACAGCCAAAAAGAATATTGAGCGTTTTCACCAACCTCAAATATCGAACGTTGAGGTGATTGAAACCATGCCAGGTATTCGTTGCTGGCGCAAATCTGTAGGTATTGACCGAGTGGGTTTGTACATTCCAGGCGGAACAGCACCTTTGTTTTCAACTGTGTTGATGTTGGGTGTTCCTGCACAAATTGCTGGTTGTCAACAAGTTGTATTGTGCAGCCCTCCGTCAGTCGTGAATGCTAAGACAGGTGAAAAAGAAATTCATCCTGCCGTTTTGTTTGCAGCAAAGGCTTGTGGCATTACGGAAGTTTTCAAATTGGGCGGCGTTCAAGCGATAGGCGCTATGGCTTATGGTGCGGGTTCTGTGCCAGAGGTTTGGAAAATTTTTGGACCAGGCAATCAATATGTTACAGCTGCCAAACAACTCATCAATACTGAGGGGATAGCCATTGATATGCCAGCAGGACCAAGCGAGGTTTTGGTCATTGCCGACGAAACTGCAAACCCTGATTTTGTCGCTGCCGACTTGTTGTCGCAAGCCGAACATGGTGTAGACAGCCAAGTTGTCCTTTTAGCATTTTCAGAAGAATTTATAAAGAACGTTTTAGAAAGTATTGATAATCAATTACTTGACTTACCAAGAGCTGATTTAGCAAAAGAAGCCTTGAAAAATTCTATTGCCATAGTCGTAGAAGATGCCGAGGAAGCGATGCAGATTTCAAACTACTACGCACCCGAACATTTGATTATTCAAACTGATAATGCCGACGAGTTAAGCGAAAAAGTGATTAATGCGGGCTCCGTTTTCATCGGTCATTGGTCGCCCGAATCAGTAGGCGATTATGCCTCTGGTACGAATCATACATTGCCGACAAATGGCTATGCACGAGCGTATTCAGGTGTATCGGTTGATAGTTTTGTGAAAAAAATCACGTTTCAACGCTTAGATGCGCAGGGGGTCAAAAATATCGCTCATACGGTGGTGACAATGGCAGAAGCAGAGCAGTTAGACGCTCATGCACGCGCTGTGACGATTCGGTTAGAATATGTTTTAGAGTAAAATATAGTTTTTTATTGCAATAAAATTCATGCTAAATCAATGAATATCAAACAATTAGTCCGTCCTAATATTGCTAAAATGAAAGCCTACTCATCGGCACGTGATGAGTTCAAGGGGGTGGCTTCGGTCTTTTTAGATGCCAACGAAAACCCATTCGACAACGATGGTTTGAACCGCTATCCTGACCCTTTGGCGATGGCAGTAAAAAATGAAATTGCTAAAATCAAGGACGTAACGGCAGAAAATATCTTTTTGGGCAATGGTTCTGATGAAGTGATTGATGTGCTTATCCGCATTTTTTGCGAGCCACGTGTGGACAACATTATCACGTTGCCACCGACTTATGGCATGTATCAAGTTTCGGCTGATACGGCTGATGTGGCGGTGAGGATGGTGAATTTAACCCCTGATTTTCAACCGAATATCGAAGAAATACTGAGGGGTGCTGATGAGCACTCAAAAATTCTGTTTATTTGCAGTCCAAACAATCCGACAGCTAACAGCATTGAGTCCAGCAAAATGTTGAATTTACTCAATGCGTTCAACGGCATCGTCGTGGTTGACGAAGCGTATATTGACTTTTCGGCGCAACAAAGTTGTATTGAATGCTTGGAAACGTTCCCGAATTTGGTTGTTATGCAAACTTTTTCAAAGGCTTGGGGCATGGCGGGCATTCGCCTC
Organism: Saprospiraceae bacterium; assembly: GCA_043721685.1. Taxonomy (GTDB): domain Bacteria; phylum Bacteroidota; class Bacteroidia; order Chitinophagales; family Saprospiraceae; genus JAAFJT01. Next base: position 11,372 of record JAYSQG010000551.1, read on the forward strand.
GGTATGGCATTCGCTTCAAAAGAGATTATTGATTTGATGAATAAAGTGAAGCCGCCTTATAATGTCAATGCCTTGACGCAACGGGCGGCTCTTGATTTGTTGAAAAATAAAGCGGCTAAAAAGGATGCCAATGTCAAAGAAATCCTTGCAGAACGTGAAAAAATGGCGGCTATACTGAGGGGGTATGAATTTGTTGAAAAAGTGTTTCCAAGCGATGCCAATTTTCTTTTGGTCAAAATTCCAAGACCGAATGAGATGTATCGGTGGCTTTTGGCACATGGCATTGTGGTAAGAAACAGAGCCAATGTGACGCTTTGCGAAGGCTGTTTGCGTTTAACAATTGGTACGCAAGAAGAAAATGCGGCTTTACTTCGTGCTTTTAAAGAATCGCAGTTTTTGATAGCTTAACTTATAAGTCAGCGGGTGACTCGAGTCACCCGCTGACTATTGGATATAACTAATTAATTGTCAATAGTTTATAAAAATTAAAAATAATGAAAAACCTAAAAAATGTCATCGAAACAGCGTGGGAAAACCGTGCGCTTTTGAAAGAAGCCGACACACAAGCGGCTATTAGAGAACTCATCGAACTACTCGATAAAGGCGCAGTACGTGTTGCTGAACCCGATGGTGAAGGCGGTTGGAAAGTCAACGATTGGGTGAAAAAAGGCGTAATCCTTTACTTCCCGATACAAAAAATGGAGACAATTGAAGTGGGTCCATTTGAATTTCACGACAAAATTGCTTTGAAACGTGATTATGCAAAGCAAGGTGTACGTGTCGTTCCTCATGCAATTGCCCGTTATGGTTCTTATCTTGAATCAGGTGTTATTATGATGCCGAGTTATGTGAACATCGGTGCGCATGTTGGTAGCGGCACAATGGTGGATACGTGGGCAACGGTTGGCTCATGTGCGCAAGTCGGTAAAAATGTGCATTTAAGTGGTGGCGTTGGCTTAGGCGGTGTCCTTGAACCCGTTCAAGCATCTCCGACGATTATCGAAGACGATTGTTTTATCGGCTCACGTTGTATCGTTGTTGAAGGTGTGCGTGTGGAACGTGAATGTGTTTTAGGTGCAAATGTCGTTTTGACAATGTCAACACATATTATTGATGTAACAGGTTCAGAACCAGTGATTTACAGAGGTCGTGTACCCGCAGGTTCGGTCGTTATTCCAGGTACTTACGAGAAGGAGTTTCCAGCAGGAAAATACCAAGTTGCTTGTGCTTTGATTATTGGCAAACGGAAACCGAGTACAGATAAAAAAGTATCGCTGAACGATGCTTTACGTGATTTTAGTGTAGCGGTTTGATGCAACATAAGTTACAAACCTTACGCATGTTTACTTGTGTAAGGTTTGTAACTATCTTAAAATCAATGTTTTACCAACGAACAAACCAACTATGTCATCTATCAAAGCCATCATCATAGACGATGAACCGAAGAACAGAGAACTCTTAGAATTGATGCTTGCCGAATATTGCCCAACTGTCCGTATTGTTGGTCAAACGGCGACGATTACTGAGGGGGTACGGCTGTGCAAAAGCCAAAAGCCCGATGTTGTTTTTTTGGATATTCGCTTATCGCGAAGTGATGAAGGTTTCGATTTTTTCAATCATTTTAACTCAGTAAAAGCCGATTTTCAAGTCGTTTTTGTGACCGCAAGAGAGGAATATGTGTTTAGGGCGTTTAACCAAACGTTTGCGATAGGCTATATCTTAAAGCCTATTGACCCTGACGAACTTACCCATATCGTCTTCAAAATAAAACAAAAACTGCTGCAGCAACGCCAAGAAGACGCTCTGATTGACGATATTTATCAAGCCAATGATGTCATGTTTGTTTATATCAAAGACGAAACTGTCCGCCTACGTTTGGTAGATGGACGCGACAAAATAGCGTGGGCAAGTAGGCTTGAAGACTACGAACAATATACACCTTTTGTCCGCTCTAATCGCCAATATGTAATAAATTTAAGTTTTGTGAACAAAATAACAGACATTGATGAGCATGGAGAAAGGCTGCGTGGTGCAACAGCGGTCTTATTCAATGGCGACGAAATCTCTATTTCGGTCAGCAAAAAGTCCCACTTTATTCGAGCTTTTGAGCAGTTTATTGCTTAAAAAATTATTTAACACACATTCACCTAAGAAATTACACATTCACTGAATATTTACATTCACTTAAAAAGATAATGCAACATCTTTGTTGCGTATTATAACAGTATAGCATTGCCGCCCCACTAAAAAATTGCCCTGCGTATTTAATTCCCACACAGTATTAGTAAGATTTCAATTTAGTCTTTTAGAGGTAATGCTCGTGATTTTCATTTTTTGAAAAACGAAAAACGCATTGTTATAATCAATCCTGTCTAATCCACTAATCCAAAATCTGCGACGGTGGTCTCTTAATTGAGCCACCGTCGCTTATTTATAGCCAATCCTTGTCGTATTCTCATCAGAACAACGCATTTTTGCATTTTATCAATTACTCATAAAGTATAAAACTGCTAATTGCAATATGTTTATTTCAGAAACCATCATTGATCAAGTCGTTGAAGCTCTCGAAGAAGCTGATTTCGAACAAGAAATCACGGATTTTACAGACGAATATCCAGTTTTAATTGAATATTGGGGCGCAGAAGACTTTACACTCCTCACACAAGATGAGCGTGAACTCATGCTCTATCTATTATTGGTCTTGACAAAATCTGTTGAGCAAGCACAAGGCGAATTGCCTCCCTTCAGTGATGAAGCCCTTGAAAATGCCGAAGAACGCAATTGGGAACGGCTCGAAACGGTCACTTCTAAGCAATTCCGCGACCGCATGGATGTTTTTTTTGACAACTATCCGCAAGAAGATTTGCTCGCTTTTGTTGAAGACAACCTCGTCGAAGATGAAGACAGCGTGGTGACAAAAGAAGGGCGCGAACCGATTTTTGTGGCGTTGAAATCTGTTATTGATGTTTTAACCAATGCGTAAATAATTAAAAACCAAAGTAATGAAAGCTTCGTTATTTAAAATATTGGTTGTTTTACCATTTTTTGCAGCTTGTCAAACAGTTAGCTTGCGAGTTGTTTGTTCATTGCCGACGGAGGTAAAAGAAAGTTCAGGTTTGGTGGCGGAGTCACCCAATGTCTTCTGGTCGCACAATGATTCGGGTGACAATGCACGTCTCTATCAATTCGATTCCACAGGCGTTTTGAGACGAACTATTGTTGTCAAAAATGCGGACAATATGGATTGGGAAGACATTTCATTAGATGCCGCAAAACGCAATTTTTATGTTGGAGACTTCGGCAACAACAGCCAAAATCGTAGTGATTTAGCGATTTACAAAATACCCATTCCGCAATCCGCTACGACTTTATTTCCAACAGATACCGTAACCGCTGAAAAAATTTCGTTTACGTATGAAGACCAATTCGCTTTTCCACCTGCAGACTCCTCTAAATACTTTGATGCGGAGGCTATGATTGCGACCCCGGACTCCATATATATATTCACAAAAGATTTTGATGTTGTGCCTTACAAGGGCAAAACACGTATATATCGTGTGCCGACACAAGGGGGGACTTACACGGCTAAACTCGTTCAAGTTTGGGAAACAGATGGTGCTTGGAAGTATAATGGTGCGATTACAAGCGCGGCTTTGGGCTTAGATGGTAAAATGTTGCTCATGTCTTACCAAAAACTATGGGTTTTTACAAATTATCCGAACCGTCAATTTTGGCTTGGCAACAAAAAAGAACTAACTTTTGGGCTGTCTCAATTTGCACAACGCGAAGGTATTGCCATTGCGCCGTGGGACAATTGTACGGTTTATATTACTTCTGAACTGAATGCAAGTATCGGCGGTGGGAATCTTTCTACCTTCAATGTATGCCGTATTTTGTCAAAAACTAAAGAAGTTAAACCGTCTAAGACCTCTTTGCACATTTCACCGACCCCCTCAGTATCGGACGTAACTGTGGCTATTATTGGCGATTCTTTTGAAAAAGGGATGTTGAAAGTTTACAATGTCAACGGTTCTGAGATTTCACAGAGAAAAATAACCTCTGGCGAAACGCAGATTTCTCTTGAAAGCACCGTATTTCCGTCGGCAGGGTTTTACTTTTGCAAACTTTTTTCCGCCGAAGGTGACCCCCTCAGTATGGAAAAGATTTTTATTACAAGGTGATTTTCACTTTTCACTTTTCATTTTTCACTTAAATTATGATTTTTACAGATAAACGAATTTTAGAAAGCATCGAAAACGGCAACATCGTCATCGAACCTTTTCGCCCCGATTGTCTCGGCACAAACAGCTATGACGTGCATCTCGGCAAGTATTTGGCAACCTACACAGACGCTGAATTAGATGCAAAAAAACACAACACCATTGAACATTTTGAAATTCCAGAAGAAGGTTTTGTCTTACAGCCAGGTCGTTTGTACCTCGGTGTGACAGAGGAATATACGGAAACGCATAATTCTGTACCGTTTTTAGAAGGAAAATCAAGTACAGGACGCTTGGGCATTGATATTCACGCCACCGCAGGCAAAGGCGATGTTGGTTTTTGTAACCATTGGACTTTGGAAATTTCTGTCGCTATGCCTGTCCGCATTTATGCAGGTATGCCGATCGGTCAGTTGATATATTTCGTCGTTGATGGCGATATTCAGACTTTTTATAATAGAAAACCAGATGCGAAGTACAATAAGCGTTCAGACCGCCCCGTGGAAAGTATGATGTGGAAGAACAAATTTTAATGGTGAATGGTGAATGGTGAATGGTGAATAATTTTTTTACAAAAAATTGATAATCAATTAGTTAGCTACGATATTCACCATTCACCATTCACCATTCACCATTCACCATTCACCATTCACCATTCACCATTCACCATTCACCATTCACCATTACTTAACGACTTTTAGGCTCAAATCAAGGCTGACGACGGAGTGTGTCAATGCGCCAGATGAGATATAATTCACGCCTGTTAGAGCAATTTCTCTTAAATTTTGAAGCGTTACGCCGCCTGATGCTTCCACTTCAAACGTCCCATTGACCATTTTGACGGCTTCTTTCATCAACGAAGGTGCGAAGTTGTCGAGCATAATGCGGGTCACAATGCCTTTTCCTGAGGACATCGTGGCTTGCAATTCCTCTAAATTTCGGACTTCAACGGTTACACCATAGTCAGATACTGAGGGGTGCGTTTTTTTATAATCTGCAATTTTTAGAATGGCTTTTGCGACACTGCCACCATTGGCATCGGTATGATTGTCTTTTATCATAAACCAATCGTACAAGCCATGCCGATAGTTTTCGCAACCACCAATTTTGACTGCCCATTTTTCGAGATGGCGAATCAAAGGCGTTGTTTTGCGTGTATCGAGGATTTTGACAGGTAAATCTGCCACCGCATCAGCATAAGTGCGGCTCATAGTCGCAATGCCACTCATGCGTTGCATCGTATTTAAGACCAAACGTTCAGCTTTCAAAAGCGCTTGTGTACCACATTCGACTTCAAAAGCGATGTCGCCAATAGTCATTTTATCGCCGTCGTGCATAAAAATGGACATTTTTACTGAGGGGTCGCATTTTTTGAAAATCAATTGCGCCAACTCGATACCTGCCAAAATGCCGTTTGCTTTGACTTTCAAAACGGCTTTGTCACGTTTGTCCGCAGGAATTGTACCGAGTGCAGTCACATCGCCTTCATGCACGTCTTCCCAAAGGGCTTGTTCGATGAATTGGTCAAGAAGGGTGTAGTCGGGTTTGAATGAGTTCATAAATTATATTGTTAAATGGTTATATTGTTGTATTGTTGTTGACAAACAAAGCAGCCATACAACAATTAAACAGTACAATAATTATTTTTTCGCTTCAAAATGAGGACAATTACAGCTTTTTTTGAACATACCACAGCCGCTTGAAGAAAGGGCAACAAAAGAGAGAAGGGCAAACCCTAAAATGATTTTTTTCATTGAATTTTAATTTTT
>JAYSQG010000552.1:0-2536 GCA_043721685.1 Saprospiraceae bacterium
TGTTTTATGAATCCCTCAGTATTGTAAAGTTTGAAGGAACATAGAATGTCATTTAACGCTGACCATTAATGAGTTTTGAGTTTAAGTATTTGCATGTGAAAAAAAAATAATTGTGTTTTTTAAATTAACAATGCTTAGTTTTGTCATTAGTTAAACAATAGTGTTTAACACTACATTTCTATTAAACCAGTATAATGAGACTATTGCACATTATCGCCTCACCAAGGGGTGAAAAATCGCGGACCACAAGTATCGCAAATGAATTTATCAACTCACTCAAAAGTAAACATGCTAATTTAGTTGTAGAAGACTTACATCTTTTCCAATTGGATTTACCTACGCTCAATCAAAGCGTAACGGAAGCAAAATACATGACTATTGCTGGCGCAACTTTGGACACAGCCAGCCAGTTTATGTGGAATGAAGTAACGAATATCGCTACTTCATTTGCATCTTTTGACATCTATGTCATATCTGCGCCTATGTGGAATTTTTCAGTGCCTTATAAACTGAAACACTACATTGATGTCATTATGCAACCCGGACTTCTTTTTAAATTCACGGCTTCAGGCGTTGAAGGTTTGTTAAAGAACAAAAAAATGATATGCATTACGTCTCGTGGGAGCGATTACAGCGTCGGCAGTCCTATGAATGTTATGGATTTTCAAGAATCTTATTTACGGGCAATCTTTGGTTTTGCGGGTATTACCGATGTCTCTTTTGTCAATGCACAACCTTTAGATTATACGCCAGACCTAACGGCAATGAAAATCAATGAAGCGAATGAAGCCGCTTTAGATTTAGCAACATCCATAAGTTTTTAAGAATACTATTCTTAGATAATCATATCACTTCCAAAGAGGTTCGCAGCGTGTTACGTTGCGAACCCTTTTTGTTTTGAGTGATGAGAACTGAATTTTATCTAAAATCGCAAATTTGCAAACTTGTTTTTTGACTCTTATCTAATATCTTCTCCTATTTTGTTTATATTCACACCTCTATTAATTATTTAAACAACTGGAATATAAAAAGCAACATCATGAAAAAAAATACACTCTCACGCAGAAGTTTTCTCGTAAACACTGCAAAGACTGGTATTGCACTCGGTTTACCTTCCATTGTTCCTGCTTCTGTTTTTGGCAAAAATGCACCGAGTAACCGCATCAATATCGGTTGTATCGGCGCAGGACGTATCGCACGCGGACACGATATACCTGGCGTTTGGCAATACAATAGTGCTCAAATCGTCGCTGTCTGCGATTTAGACAGCAATCGTGCTAATGACGGTAAAAAATTGGTCAATGACTATTACTCCAAAAGAGATGGCAAGCCTTTCGATGGCGTAAAAGCCTATACCGATTATCGAGAACTGTTGTTGAACAAAGACATTGATGCCGTAACAATCAGTACGCCCGACCATTGGCACGCTCTCTGCGCCATTCATGCGGCGCGGGCAGGAAAGCATATTTATTTGCAAAAACCAACGTCATTGACCATATCAGAAGGGCGCATTATGGCGGATATTGTCAAAAAAACAGGTATTACATTCCAAATTGGTAGTCAACAACGCTCGTCTGCACAGTTCCGTTATGCGGCTGAATTGGTGTTGAACGGACGTATAGGCGATTTGAAAACCGTCTATGTCGGTTTGCCAGGCGACCCTGGCGGTGATGAGGAAAAAGAAATGCCGATTCCAAAGGGTTTCAACTACGATATGTGGCTTGGTTCGACCCCCTCAGTATATTACACTGAAAAACGGGTGCATCCGCAAAAAGATTATGACCGTCCAGGTTGGTTGCGCTGCGAACAATTTGGCGCTGGTATGATTACGGGCTGGGGCGCACACCATATTGACTCAGCACATTGGGGCATGGGAACGGAAACAGGCGGACCGATTGAGGTATCAGGTCATGCCGATTTCCCGAAAAGTGGTTTGTGGAATGTACACGGCATTTTCACAACCGAAGCCATGTATGCCAATGGTGTAAAAATGATAGTCAGTAATGAGCTGCCAAACGGCATAAAGTTCGAAGGTACTGAGGGGTGGATATTCGTTACACGCGGAGCTTATCGCGCCACATCAAGTGACCCAATTGACCCTAAAGCACCCAAATCTTTGGAAGCAAGCGACCCGGCTATGCTTACTTCAGTCATTGGTGCAGATGAAATTCATTTACCAATCAGTACAGAGCATCATGGCAATTGGTTGGCAGCCATAAAAGCGAAAACACAGCCGATTGCACCAGTTGAAGTAGCACATCGAGCGTGTTCAGCGTGTTTGGTGCATCATATCGCTATGAAAGTGAAGCGCAAAGTGTATTGGGACCCAACCAAAGAGCAATTCAAAAACGATGCGGAGGCGAATGCGATGTTGTCTCGTCCGCAAAGAAAATGGTATGAAATTGTATAAAAAACATGGGCGTATCGGATACCTTTGAGGCTGTCCATACATCACAAGTTTCGGCCCGATTATTAATATGTTTTTAAAAATTGTATTCTATATTGAATATCAACTATTTACATTTATAAGGTGTAA
>JAYSQG010000553.1:0-11418 GCA_043721685.1 Saprospiraceae bacterium
ATATTATATTCACGGGCAAGATACTATACTGAAATATCTCGCTATAAACAGAAAAATTATTATAAAAGATACCTCTTTCCATTATTTATCGTGGAACAAAGGAGAGCAAATTTTGATAGAAAATGTGCTGTCTAAAAAAGAGTTTACTTCTCCACTTATTGGTTATTATAACGATTATACCGATATACCTAAATCTTGGGATATGAATGAATCCTTTTGGGCTTTAAATGGAATAGGTATTCAAAGAGGTGGAGGCAGCCCTTTTTGCATGGGAGCAGATGGTTATTTAGAGTGTATTCCAAAACAAGACCTTGATATTTGGACAAAAGGTTCGAAAAAACAAATACCAAAAGCTGGCTCTTATGATGTCGTTGAATCTTTACCTATGGATAAAATATTCTATGAACGCTATTTTTTGAAACAGTTAGATAATAAGAAGAAAGGGTTAAGCTGGTTATCCTACATGGATGTGAGAGATAGTCTATTAAAACCAACTTATTTTGACTTACTTGTTACTGCCAATAAAAAAGTATTTTATATTTTATATCATGACAAGGAACTGATGTTATGGTATCTTAGTGACAATAAAAAGCAATGGGAGAAATATGGAAATATAAAATTTTCAACAAACGGCTATTTTACCTGCTTCGAACATAAGAAAGAGATGTATCTAATTGACTATGAATCAAATATTTATAAAATAAACAAAGACTCGTTAGAAAAAATAATGCAGCTACCAGAAAAACTTATAGATATAAGTTTAGTAATCAATAAAGATGAAGATTCTATTGGTTATGTTATGCAAGTAGATATCCAAAATACTAAAAGCATAAAAAAAGTAGTAGAAGAAACAGTTGTTTCAATATTTCCTAAGAAATAAAATATAAAATGAAATACTCAAATAGATTTTTAATTATAGTTTCAATACTTTCTTTATTCGTCTTTTCTTTTTGTAAAAAAGAAGAAACAATACCGTATGCTCATTTAGTAGGCAATTGGACGGGCATTGAAACGTATGAATACTTTTTAAATGATAGCTTAGAAACGACTATTAGATATAGCTTAAACTTATTCTTTTATGCTGATGGAACAGGTGTTTCTATTGACAATCGCAATGGTATTGATTCATTAGTGTGGAGCTATAATGATAAACGTAAAGAAATTGATATTAGAGTTAAGAGCTTATTACCGCCTGCTTTACTTTACAAAACCTATCCTTTCTCAATAATTGAAAATAAAGAAAGGTATCAAAAATGGTCATATTTTGAGACCTACCCTTCAGTTGGAAAGGTTAGAAAAAATATGAACACTTGGGAAATTAATAAAAAATAAAGAAATATGAAAAATTTTAGACTCCTAATATCTGTTGCGTTTATATTTTCTTGTGTAACAGCCTATACGCAAGATATTCAAGCAACCGTTAATCATGCAACCAATCCATCAACAGCAGATGGCAGTATCAATATTCAGTTTTTAGGCGGCTTATCTCCTTATGAAATATATTGGTTGGGTCCGTCTATTACACCAGCACATTTCAATCAACCAAATATTAGTGGGTTAGTTGCTGGTAATTATACAGCAAGGTTTACTGATTCGCAATGCGGGGAATCCAATATGTCTTTTACTGTTGAAAGTGGTTTAGAACCCTGTAATTCGGTCTTAAGTATATCTAAAAATATTACTCAGGGTTGTAGTTATTGGGATAATAGCAGTATTTCAGTATCACCATTAAATGGTAGAGCACCATATTCATATAATTGGAGTACAGGAGCAAGTGGAAGTTCTTATATCTACAATTTGTCACCTGGGTTTTATGCAGTAACAATTACAGATGCTAATGGATGTCAAGCCGTCGAAAGTGCCGAAATCAAATTATTAACAATCCTTTCAACTGATATAACATATTCATGTCCATCGGGAGGACAAGAATTGGCTGTTGCAACGGTATCAGCAAGAGGAGGAACACCACCTTATCAGTATAGTTGGGATTATGGGAATTGGGTAAATGAATCAAGTCAAGGCTTTTTTCCAAATATTTATTATCATTCAGTTCGTGTCAGTGATGCTAATGGATGTATAGCGTATCATTACTTCCTTGTCAATCCGTCAACAAGTTTTCCATTAAATATTTCTATTACCCCTCAGTATTTCTGTGACAATGGACAATCTCTAAACTTACTTCCTACTTATGGCGGTGGTGTACCTCCTTATAATTTTAATTGGAGTAATGGTGCAACTACATCTTTTCTTACAAATGTGAAAAATGGCAATTATACTGTAACTGTAACGGATAGTCGAGGCTGCACGGCTCAATCAAATACAGAAATAATAGATGATTTAATAGATTTTGATATGGCTATTCAAAGAGTCGTCTGTACAACAGCTGATATCAAATTGACTTTAAACGCAAACAGTCTTCACCCGAATTGGCAATACAAAATAGATAATGGTCAATGGTCTAATTTTACTAATTTCAGTAATATTGTTTATTTTGCTACCGAGCCAAATTCACGGCAAGTTTCAGTAAAAAATGAATATGGATGTATTTTAACTAAACCTATCCCATCTTTTGCACCAAGAATATCAACTTCTTTTATAAATTGGAATTTGGATAATTCTCAATGTTCTCAATATGCCTATTGTACGGATTCACCATGGGTTATTCTTGGATATATTTCTAAGCCGCTGGAAATGGACTTGGTATATAACTCAACTACCACACCTTGTGAATTAGTAGAGCTATATTGCTCTCTTTATGGCATCGATATAATAGGGATCAATGGACGCTTAGATTTACAGGATGGTTCTACCTTTTATAATGGAATAGAAAGATGGTTAGGTGATGTTGGCAACAACTGTATATGGAATGTTGATTGTGTTTTCACCCACCCTTTTTTAGGTTCAGTTAGGGTTAATGGCAAAGGCATAAAAAATTGTTTTGCAAGCCCACAACAAGAAGATAGTACGATAAATTTTAATGCTAAACAAAAAGTGCCTTCGGATCTACCTTATAAAATAATAAGTATATCTCCTAATCCATTCAGCAATCAGATTAATTTTATAACAGAAGCAGCACTAAATACGGATGTAACAATAGAAATCTTTAACACATTAGGTGTAAAAATCGATAGTAGAGAAATCGTAATCAATAAAGGCACAAATAGTAATCAGATAATGATAGACAAAAATTTCGTAACAGAAGGTATGTATTTGTTTGTTATAAGAGATAAAATGGGGCGCGTTTATTCTCGAAAATTGCTACATCAAAAATAAGGTTTATCTGATTTGTAAGCTTTATTAGGAAAATAAAAGCCCATAGTTTTATAGACTGTGGGCTTTTTTCTGCATGTAACTGGCTAGTCAAATATAATCGTCTTATTACCACTCACAAAAACTCGGTCGTCAAAAACCAGTTTTAGAGCCTTTGCCAATGTAATTTTTTCAACATCACGCCCCATTTGCGCCATTTCTTGCGGCGAGTGTGAATGGTCAGTTGGTATCACTTGCTGCATAATAATCGGTCCTTCATCGAGGTTGTCGTTGACAAAATGAGCCGTTGCACCAATAATTTTTACACCCCGTGACCATGCCTGACGATATGGATTAGCCCCAATAAAAGCAGGCAAAAAAGAATGGTGTATATTGATAATCCGATTGTTATAATGTTCAACGAAATGCGATGTGAGGACACGCATGTATTTTGCTAAGATGATATAATCGGGTTTTAATTCATTTATTTTTGATAAAACGGCTGTTTCGTGGTCTTCTCTCGTTATATTTTCATGTGAAATATGAAAAAACGGCAAACCAAATTGCTCAACGAACCCCCTCAGTATATCGTGGTTGCCGATGACTGCCAGAATCTCTGCGTTTAATTCACCGAATTGATGACGAATCAGCAATTCACCAAGGGCATGATGTTCTTTAGTAACCAATATGACAACTTGCTTTTTGCGATTTTCTGAAATTGAAATATGTGCATCGTCGGGCAAAATCCCCATCAAACCGTTGCGAATACGGTCAGCATCCATCGCACCGTCAATTTCAGTGCGCATAAAAAAACGACCTGTTTTGGTTTCCACAAATTCATGGTTGCTGATGAGATTCAAGTCGTTGTGGTACAAAACCCCGGAAACTTTATGCACTAAGCCTTTGGCATCGGAGCAATCTATTAATATGGTATGTGTCATTTTTTATATTATTGTATTGTTGGATGGTTGTATTGTTAAATTGTTGGATGGTTGTATTGTTAAATTATTTAATCAATACAACCAACCAACAATCTCAACATTACAACAATACAGCCATTTTTGCTTGAAAATACGAAAAATTGAGCGCAAAATTAAACCTTGTTTTCTAAATAGAGTCAAAAAATTAAAATCAGTCAAAACGTGAAGGAACAATTTTCAGACGAATACATTATGGAACTGTTGTCAACAGACGCGACCCATGAGCGTGGGTTTCGGCTATTGATGCAGACATTTCAAGAACCGTTGTACCGACATGTTCGCCGAATGGTTTTTGATCATGATGATGCGAATGATGTGATTCAGAACACGTTTATCAAGGTTTTTAGAAATATTGAGCGTTTTGAAGGCAAATCGAAGCTGTTTACATGGCTTTATCGGATAGCGACAAATGAAGCGATAACGTTTTTGAACAGCCGAAATCGGAAAGAAACGGATACGATTGACGACCCTGATAATGCTCAGGTTGCGAATCAATTGAAGGCGGATACTTTTTTTGATGGTGACTATATTCAGTTGAAATTGCAACAAGCGATAGCGTCATTGCCCGACAAACAACGGGCGGTTTTTAACCTTCGGTATTACGATGAAATGCCTTATGAAGAAATGTCTGCCGTTTTAGAAACTTCGGTGGGTGCGCTAAAAGCCTCATATCACCACGCCGCAAAGAAAGTTGAGGCGTTTTTTAAAGGAATAGAAATTGATTAAAATATTCAGAAAATATGAAAAGAGAATTTGAAAAAGAACTAGAAGAACTATCACCTTTCCTTGCTGATTTGAAAAAACAGCAGAAAGATGAGCCGTTTAAAACACCGCGTTTGTACTTCGATAACTTAGCAGATTCGGTTATTGAAAAAGCAAAAGGCGAAACACAAACGGCGAAAGCCCCCCCTCAGTATAACAGCCGTCCGAGCTTGGTAAATCGCATAAACGGATGGTTATCAACGGCTTTTCAACCTAAGTGGGCTTTATCTGCCTTGGCTTTTGCCTTGGTCATGGTTGTTGGTTGGTATGCTGTTCAGCAACAAAAACCGGCGCCGACAACAGTGGAACAGCCTGTCGCAGTGACGTATGAAGCAGTGCAAAACGATGTCAATGATAATATTGCGGATTCAAAAGAAGACGAAACTGCCACCACTTTTGAAGAACCTAAAAAGGTCGAGAAAAAAGAAAAATCGATAAGCATAGAAACGACTGATGTGACCCCCTCAGTACAGAAGTCTGAAAAAGCGCTGAAGCATCCACAATCTGGTTTGACAGAAGCTGAAATTGAACAATATCTATTAGAAAATTTGGATGAACGGGATATATACGCCTTAGGATATATATAATTATTGGTTTAAAATTTTAAAAATCAGAAACATGAAGAAGATATTTTTTGCCTTAGCTTGCCTCATTATGGCAGCAAATTTACTGGCACAACCTATGCAAAATCGTATGAAAGAACGTGTCGAGGCACAACGGATTGGGTTTATTACGCAAAGAGTGAACTTAACACCCGAAGAATCGCAACAGTTTTGGCCTATTTATAACCAATATACTGATAAAATGCAGCAAGTTCGCAGTTCTACTAAAATGGAAAAAACGTTTGACGATATGAGCGATGCCGATGTTGAAAAAATGATAATGACTCAGATGGACAAAGAATCGCATGCATTGGATTTGCGTAAAGAATATTATCAAAAATTCAAAAAAATTATTTCCGTTAAAAAAATTGCAAAACTCTATAAAGCAGAGCAAGATTTTAAAGGTGAAATGCTGAAACAATTACAAGAAATGCGGCAAATGAGGAAAAATATGCGGGAAGAGAAAGACGGTAAGTAACTATTGTTTGTACTTGTGTTAAATGAAAAATAGAATCATGCTGTGCTGCGTAATTCTATTTTTTTTTCGCCCCAATGTTATCCTAAACCATTAGTTTTTAACTGCTTGTGTAGTTTTTAAATATTAATAATGGCTATTCCGATGTAACTGAAACGACTGTGGTCGTCCATGCTTGCGGTTTATCAGAAAACAAAGGTTTCGTTTTTGCCCAAGTTGTTTTGAATAATTCAGAGTTTCGATAAGCGTTTAAAGATGCTTCGTTATCCCAAAAACTAAGCGTGAAGAAGACATGAGGCGTTGTCGCATCGCGCAACAATTCAAGGTGTTGACAACCTTCTCTTTGCCGTATTAAAAGTTTAGAATCTTCAAAAATGCTTAGAAAATCATCGGTTTTGTCCGATTGAAAGGTGAGTTTGACGAGTCTTTTTATCATAATTACTGAAAATCAATTTGAATGGTGTCTTCAATTTTCAGCCCAAACATCTCTGCTGCTTTGCCCATATTTATGGCTACTTCCAGATAATCGGAATTAAAAAGACACAGTGTTTCGCCGATAGGCACATCATTATAATGTTGAGAAAGTTTCAAAATGGGGTCATGCCGCTTGAAAAAGAGCTGAAAAGAACGTCCACGACCGACTTTTTCAAACAATTCACGGGTTATGTTGCTTACAATATTGTCATAATGGTCAACATAAATAACTGCCCCGCGTATTTGTGACGGTGCGATAACTGGTTGAAATGTAATGCGTTGCAAAATATCCGTCGCCGGATTCCCCAATAAATTCAATGCTGTGTTTGATGCAAGATGACTGACAGCGTTGGCAATTGCTTCGCGGATATGCTCAAAATTTAGTCCTTCGAAAGGAATTTCGACGATTTCAATGGATTGGGTTTGAGCCGTAAGTTTGGGAAAAACAAGGGTGAAAATGCCATTGTCTGGTCCAATAAAAATGTGTTTTTCGTACTTAAATGCCAAAAAACGACTACGTTCACCGCCATAATTATTGGTACTCAAAACGTGGATTGTCCCTTCTGGAAACGCTGACCACGCATTTTTTAAGACAAAAGCCGCCTGAACGATGTCATGGTGCTTGATTTGATGAGAAATATCAACAATGTTCAATGTCCGATGCCGAGACAACATCGCCCCTTTGAGAACAGGTACGTAGTAGTCTTGTAAACCAAAATCTGTTGTGAGCGTGACGATTTGCATCAGGAACTTTTAGGTGTCGTTTAAAGTTTTGTCTTTTATTTCCAAAATCATACCATGATTAAGGTCAATTTTGGGACAAAAATAAAGCAGACTTGTGGTAAAAAGGCTACTTTTGTTAATTAAATTGAGAAATCAAATTTGACCCCTCAGTATAAGCACTTTAACTTTGGCTTAAAATTTGATTCCGAAATATTAAATTTGTGTTTTTCAGAGTTTTATAGATAGTTTATTTTGAACATTTCAAATACGTTAAAGAGGTAAATTTTTGAGCGAAATTATTTTAACCATCAGCGGCGTTGACTTTTTAGCCCTTTTCGGCGAAAACAACGCCAAATTGAATCTCGTCCGCAAGGCTTTTCCTGATGTGACCATTACGTCACGCGGTTCAAACCTTAAAATTAAAGGCGACAAGACGAATGAGACGCAAGCCGTCAAAGACATCGTCGAAAAAATGGTGCGGATGCTCCGCGATCACAAAGAACTGTCTGTGCATACGGTCGAAGACATTCTGGCAGGCGAAAACCCGCATGATGTGCGCTTATCGCAATCGAGTGTCGGCAATTCGACGATTGTGCATGGTAAAGATGGTACACCGATTCGGGCTAAAACCCGCAATCAGAAGAAACTTGTGGATGCCATCGAAACCAATGACATCGTTTTTGCGGTCGGTCCGGCGGGTACAGGTAAGACCTATACTGCTGTGGCAATGGCTGTGCGTGCGCTGAAAAATCGGACAGTGAAAAAAATCATTTTGACACGTCCTGCCGTCGAAGCAGGTGAAAACTTAGGTTTTTTGCCAGGCGACTTGAAAGATAAAATTGACCCTTATTTGCGTCCGCTTTATGATGCACTCGACGATATGTTTCCTGCCGACAAATTGGCTCAATTTATCACAAATCGTGTCATCGAAATTGCGCCATTAGCCTTTATGCGTGGACGGACGTTGAACGATGCGTTTATCATCCTCGATGAAGCGCAAAACTCGACACCGCAACAGATGAAAATGTTCCTCACACGTTTGGGTCCTACTGCCAAATGTGTGGTGACAGGTGACTTGACGCAAATTGACTTGCCGTGGAATGTGAAGTCAGGTCTGCGTCAAAGTATCGAAATTTTGCAAGGTATTGAAGGCATCGCACAAGTGAAGTTGACAGTCGAAGACGTTGTCCGCCATCGCCTCGTTAAAGAAATCATCAAGGCTTATGACTATGACGATGAATATCGGAAAGCGATGAAAGAAGCTGAAAGAAATGGTAAAACACTTGACGTAAAGCCAGTCGAACCTGTTGTTGAAACGCCGGCAAATGGTTCTGAATCAAAGGTTTAGACATTACAAGGTATAGTAAACGAAAAGTGAATAGGTTTTTTATTTTTGCAAAAAAATAAAAAACCTATTCACTTTTCGTTTACTATACCTAAAACCACCCCCTCAGTAAAAAGCGCATTTTATACTGCTTTTCGATTATTTTCCTAATTTCGCACTATGAAAATCGCTGCCCAATTCCTATCCATTATCGCGCATCCGTTGTTGATGTTGACTTATATGCTGCTGCTGCTGCTTTTGGTCAATCCTTACTTGTTTGGTGTCAACAGCATTGGCGATTTAGAAAGTAAAAAACTGATTTTGTCCGTCTTTTTTACCTCCTTTTTGCTACCTGCTATTGCCATATTTTTGATGTATAAATTGGAACTAATTTCAAGTTTGGATATGCGCGACAAGCAAGACAGAATTGGTCCGTTCATCGTCACAGGCATTTTCTACTTATGGGTTTTTCAAAATGTGTTGCGCAATAACGATATGCCAACAGCTTTCCTCATTGCTGTTTTAGGCGCAACAATGGGTCTTTTCCTTTGTTTTCTGATTAATTTATTTTTTAAAATCAGTCTTCATGCCACAGGTATCGGCGGCTTCATTGGCATTGTTTTGATAACCATGTGGTTATATAGTTACGGTACTTTTGATATGTGGTTGCCTTTTCTTGGCTCTTGCAGCATCAGTATCAATTTGGTTTTGATGCTTAGTTTGCTGATTGGCGGCATGATAGGTTCGGCACGTTTGGGGCTTGGGGCACATAGCTCAAAGGAACTCTATGCAGGTTTTGCGCTGGGGCTTTTGTGTCAATTCATTGCTTTGAAAATCCTAATTTAAAAAAAGTGATTGTTCATAAAGAGACCACTAATTGAACGAATCAATCAGTGGTCTCTCAATAATAGCTATCAATAATCTCTGGAAATGATGAAAGTTAAATTATGTATTTGTAAAACGTTGATTTCCAAGAGCTTCAAAAATTCATCATTCATCATTTATCATTCCTCCTTAACGGTTTTTCAGCAAGCCCAATAAATACTCGCCGTAGCCGCTTTTGATGTATTTATTGCCCAATTTCTTCAATTGTTCGTCGTTGATAAAGCCCATTTGCCAAGCAATTTCTTCGATACAACCAATTTTCAAACCTTGGCGGGCTTCAATCACTTCTATAAATTGCCCCGCTTGTAGCAACGACTCATGCGTTCCTGTATCCAACCAAGCAGTGCCGCGACCTAAAACACGGACTTGTAACTTGCCATGTTCCAAATAATAGCGATTGACATCCGTGATTTCATATTCGCCACGAGGTGACGGTTTGAGGTTTTTAGCGACTTCTACGACGGAGTTGTCATAAAAATACAAGCCTGGAACGGCGTAATGTGATTTCGGTTTGGCAGGTTTTTCCTCAATGGACAAGGCTTTGAAGTTTTTATCAAACTCAACAACGCCGTATCGTTCAGGGTCAGCGACATTGTAAGCGAAGACAATACCGCCTTCGGGATTGTTACATTTGCTCAATTGCTCGCCTAAACCATCGCCATGAAAAATATTGTCGCCCAATATCAAAGCCGCACTGTCACCACCGATAAATTCTTCACCCAATACAAAGGCTTGTGCCAAACCATTCGGGTCGTGCTGCACTTTGTAGTGGAAGTTCATGCCGAGTTCCTCGCCTGTACCAAAAAGTTTTTCAAAATTAGGCAAATCGTAAGGCGTTGAGATAATCATTACGTCCCGAATGCCCGCCAACATCAATGTACTGAGGGGATAATAAATCATCGGTTTGTCATAAACCGGCATCATTTGTTTGCTTACTGCTAAAGTCAAAGGGTAAAGGCGTGTGCCAAGTCCTCCTGCGAGAATAATTCCTTTCATTAATTTGTAATTAGTTACTGGTTATTAGTTATCGGTTTATTGGTTACAAATAACCGACTTAGTAAAATGAGTAAAATAAAATCTACCATTTTGAATTATAAAGTATTGTAAATCAATGCCTAGAAAATTCATCATTCATCATTTCCTTAGTAATGTACATATCTATAAAGCAAAAGTTTTATGCGCATGACCAATTCAGCGGGTTTAAAAGGGAATGTGACAAAATCATCGGCTCCGGCTTCCATGCCTTCTAAAACGGCTTCTATATCACTTTCTACTTCTGTTACTAAAATAATGGGGATAGAATGTCCCAAATCCTCACGTATTAAGCCTATAAAACTCGGCAACCTAAAACCTTCGACATTGATACTTGTGATGATGATATCGGCATGACCTGCGTGAATATGGCTCAAAGCATCGTTGGCATCTTGCGCAGCAACGACTCGATAACCGTACTTTCGCAATCGGTAATCGAGCGCATTGTTGAGAATAGAACCCAAACCACAGAGTAGGACACGCATATTTTAAGCCATTCAGTTATTAAAATCCTATTGAATATCAAGAGCAAAGGTAAAATTTTATTGTAAATCATTGTTAAAGACACCGTTTAGATGGTTTTAAAATTATATAATTTTTCAAACCCTTTCTGTCTGTGTACACAAAGAACAATGCCAAAAAAATGCGAATTACCGAGTTACCGATAATTCGCTATTTTACTGAGGGGGGTAAATGCAGTTGCAGAAACTTAGGGCGACTGCTTTATTTTAATTCAATTCAATCTGTTCTGTAAAATTTCTGTTACCTTCAAAGAAGAAGTTTAGATAATAAAGCCCACGCGGTAAGTTGCCTGTATCAAATGAAAGGATGTTGTTATTTCTATGCGTATCGGCATTCAATGAGCCGTTCGCATTGTACATACGCACAATGCCTGGGCGCGCAGCACTGACC
>JAYSQG010000554.1:0-3170 GCA_043721685.1 Saprospiraceae bacterium
AACGTTTTTTCATCTTGTGAAAGTTGATTTTAATGGAAAATGGATAGTATTATCCACTATCCACTATCCACTATCCACTATCCACTATCCACTAATTATCATCTATTGACTATTGTTTCAATGCCTTTTATTCTTTGTTTTGTTTTTAATCTAATATTTAAAATGAGGCTGACGAATATTAAAATGATGCCCAAAAAACTCAAGTAAGTATAGCTTTCACCAAACCATAAAAAGCCTGTGATGATGGCAAAAGCGGCTTCTAAATACTTGAATTGAGCCAAATAATTGGCATCGTCTTGTTGTTGAAAGGCTTTGGTCATATAGATTTGAGCGACAAAACCGAAAAAACCGACACCGAAAAACACCATACTGTCCTCTAAATTGGGCGTGACCCAATAAGGTATCATAAACATTGCTGAAAGTAAGCTTGCGATAAACATAAAGTAAAAGACGACCACAAAAGGATGGTCATCATCGCCGATTTGCCGCAAAATGATGTACAATAAACCACCTGAAACGGCTGAAATGAGCCCAATGAATAAATCTACGGTCGCTACACGGCTGTCAAAACCTTTGAGTAATAATATGCCGACAAATGCTAAGACGATGTAAAACCATTGCTTTGTGTTTATTTTTTCATTCAACATCGCACCCGCAAATAGGGCAGTGAAAACAGGGGATAAATACTTGATAGTCACTGATGTACCCAAAGGCATTCGAGGTAATATGTAGAAAAAAGAAAACATAGAAATCGTACCAACAACACTTCGTACCAATATCAATCCCTTATTTTTAATCTTAAAAGTGATATGGTTTTTGAGCATAAAAGCTAAGCAAAAAACAGCCGTTACTATGGAGCGAAAAAATGTCTGCTCGATGGTCGGAATGCGCCCAACAGGTAAATATTTTATTAAGGATTGCATCGCGGTGAAACACAACGTGCTGATTATCATGTACTTGACCCCCTCAGTAATAGGCAGATGGATAGGACTATTTGAAGGTAGGAAAAATGGGTTTTTCATCTTCGGATGCTTATTTTAAGTCAAATATAGAACAGCTAATGAAAAGCAAAGCATTTGTGGCTATTTTATGATAAAAAAGGCTGCTCGCGGTAGCGAGCAGCCTTCAATGGATTAATCATATTTTTAAATAAACGAGGATACTACTTAAAAACAGAACTCGTTAGCAGCAATCATAGCTGCTGCAACTGTGCGGCGTTCTTTTTTAACATTTACAGGTGGATACTTCGTGAAGCGTTTCAAACCCATTAAGAATGTTTTAAGCATATCGCCTTCGGCATAAGAGCAAAGTGCATCTGTAGCCCATTTCGACATACGTGCCGTTGCGTCCGCAAATTGGACTTTCAAAATGGCTTCATACACCTCCATACTGAGGGGTCTGTTGTTCATGCCTGCCAACTTATGAACACGTAATAATGTTGACTCACTGTTGAAAGTTTCAGCCAACATATCAGCCACGTTCATCAAAACTTCTTGCTCGTTTTGGAGGTCTATTTTACCGTCCATTTGCATTTTGGCAGCACCACCTGCAACCATGAGAATGATTTTTTTGAAATCTTTCAATGCGGCATATTCATCGGCATATTCTCCTTCTGGACGACCAAAAGATGGCATCGAAGCCAATTCTTTTTGGACTGCCCAAGCTGGGCTGACGATGTCGAGTTTACCTTTCATGGCTTTTTTCAACAACATATCAACTGAAAGAAGGCGGTTTATCTCGTTTGTGCCTTCATAAATGCGGTTGATACGGCTGTCGCGGTAAGCGCGAGCTGCATGACCTTCTTCTGAAAAGCCCATGCCGCCATGTATTTGTACGTTTTCATCAACAACATAATTAAGGGCTTCTGAACCGATGAATTTTATCAAAGCACACTCGATTGAGTATTCTTCAGCAGCTTCAAGCGTCGCTTCTGCATAGCTTTTTCCTTCTTCGAGCGAGCTGTGGATATGCTCCTGCATCAAATGAGAAATGCGGTATTGCGATGAATCGCCGACAAAAATCTTGATGCCCATTTCGGCAATTTTATACTTAATTGCACCAAAATTAGCGATAGATTGCTTGAATTGTTGACGTTCATTGGCATATTTAATGCCCATAGTTGCAACAGCTTTTGCACCACCAAG
This sequence comes from Saprospiraceae bacterium, assembly GCA_043721685.1. Classification (GTDB taxonomy): domain Bacteria; phylum Bacteroidota; class Bacteroidia; order Chitinophagales; family Saprospiraceae; genus JAAFJT01. Next base: position 2,145 of record JAYSQG010000554.1, read on the forward strand.
ACACAAAGCACCCAACTTGAAACGCCCAACGTTTAAGACATTGAAGGCAATCAAGTGACCTTTTCCGACATCGCCTAAGACGTTGCCAACAGGTACTTTGACGTTTTCAAAATATATTTGACGTGTTGATGAGCCTTTGATGCCCAATTTATCTTCTTCTGCACCCAAAGTGACCCCCTCAGTATGGCGGTCAACCATAATGCCTGTAAACTTGCTGCCATCAATTTTTGCAAAAACGATGAACATATCTGCCCAACCACCGTTGGAAATCCACATTTTTTGACCGTTGATGATATAATGTTTGCCATCTTCGGAAAGATCTGCGCGGGTTTTAGCTGCCAATGCATCTGAACCACTGCCTGGTTCTGTCAAACAGTAGGCAACTTTCAGTTCACCACTGATAGTACGTGGCAAAAATTCAGCTTTTTGCGCTTCTGTTCCGAAGTAGAAAATCGGCAACATGCCAATTCCTGTTTGAACCGCATAAGAAACGGTGAAGCCACCCGCAGGTCCGAGCGCATCGCAAATCATGGTGTTGGTGTTGGTGTCCATTGCTGTACCGCCATAAATTTCAGGCATGTGTGTACCCAACAAACCGAGAGACCCCATTTTTTCAAGGAGGCTGGTTGCCAGACCTTCTTTTTGCTTTTCAAGAGCCAAACGATTGGGTTCAATGTCGTTTTTGATGAAGTCTTGAATCATGGCTCTGACCATCAATTGCTCTTCGTTGAGTTCTTCGGGAATAAATGTAGCATCGGGCGTAGAATCTTGGATTATAAATGCGCCACCAGTTAGAATGTCATTTTTGACAAGTGTATCAGTCATCTTTTTTATTTTTTGTAATTAAGAGATTTTTCTATTTGTTATAAATTATTGATTTTCAATGTTTTGTTAAAAGTGAAAATTTAAGAAAATTGAATTTCAGCGAATATTCGCTAAATTATGATTTTATAACGAAACGAACAAGAAAAGAGTTTTAGTTCTGTGAATTTTTTTTGAAATTTTTTTTGAATTGATAAAATTAGC
>JAYSQG010000555.1:0-4554 GCA_043721685.1 Saprospiraceae bacterium
TCATATTTCATCATTCATATTTCATCATTCATATTTCATCATTCATATTTCATCATTCATATTTCATCATTCATATTTCATCATTCATATTTCAAATGCCGCACATCATTTTCCAATTCAAAAATAAATTCATCACCCACATAATGCACTTTGTAAAGGCAGGTGTTTTGATGTTTATAGGTGCTCATTTTACTGAGGGGGTGTTCGTTGAGAATGGTCAACAAACACATTAATGTGCGCCCATGGGTACAAAGCAAAATATTTTTACCGTGAAATTGATTTTTTAAATAGTCAACGGCTTGACTGACACGTTGATGTAATTCAGCGGCAGATTCACCTTCTTCGATTCTCGAATCATAAACGCCTGATTCCCAATCACTCATGAGCTTTCTATAACTTTCATGTGAAAAGTCATTGCCTGTTTGACCTTCATGGGTGCCCCAAGAAATCTCATTCAGTTCTGTCATTTTTATCCATTCCCGATGCGAGCCACGTCTCAAAAAAGGCTGAACAGTTTGGTGAGTCCGTTGTAAATTTGAGGTGATGATGTAATCAAAAGATACATTTTTGTAGTATTGATAAAACAATCGCGCTTGCGTGTGTCCTATCTTGTTGAGTTCAGAATCCACACCGCTGCCTTGCACTATGCCTTTGCGGTTGAAATCTGTTTCGCCATGTCGAATGATGTAAAGAGTCATCGGGTATTGAGTAAAAGTTCAGTGTTATTTTAAAATCAAAAAATTAGAAAGATTGGGGAATATATCGGTCGTTGAATCAAACCTAAAATACGCCTCATTGTTTTGTGTTGAGTGTAAAATATAACCTTTTTCTAACTTATAATTGGTCAAAACTATTGTATCAGAGGGTAAATAAACAATGAGTTGATTCTGAATTTTTGGTGAAGTCAAAATATCGCGGTCGCTATCGTAAAATTTTGCCCCCCTCAGTAAATTAATGCTTTGAAGGTATTGCTGAAATTCATTCTGTAAAAGACGGTATTTTGTGTTTTTTGAAACCCATAAGTTGTTACGCTTAAAAAGGGAAAAGGAGTCAATAGGCGATAAAAAACTCAAAGATAGGATGCTGTCTTTTGCTACATTTAAGAGGGTTTTATCCCTATAATTGTCAAATTGTTTATTGAAAATAGACAACAAATCGCCTTTTATGCCCTGCAAAGCATTTTCGTTTGGCAACTTTATATACGTGATAAGGTTGTTTGAAAACGAATCCCGTTCCGTATAAAAAGCTGAAAATGAATGGTTTGTGTTATTTGATTGTGTGACTGTTATATCTGAATGTGGTGAGGCATTGATGCGCTCAAACTCTTTGTTGTTCAGCACATTGACATTGATAGCATCCATTTTTTCAAAAACTGTTAAGAATGGCTGTACAGAATCTAATGGTAAACGCACTGTGATATTGTTTTTAACAACTAACCAACACGTATCGGCAAGCGTAAAAGTCATTTCATCTTCTTCTCCACGCCTGATTGTGAAAGCAGAAACCGAAGCCGCAGGTATCGAAATGACCGTTTTACTGAGGGGTGTCTTTTTCCAAGCCAAGCCACGTTCAGTCGCAAAACGCACACCAAAAAGGACTAAAGCCAGCATCCAAGTCCAACGAATGAAGCGATTTTTGATGAAAATGCGGTAAAAAGCACGCAGTAGTTTACTCATTTTTCAGATTCTATAAATTTTGAGACGCTCAATATCATACCCAATGCCACGCAACTAAACAAGAGTGAAGTGCCACCCATAGAGACCATGGGCATGGGCAGACCCGTGACAGGGACGAGATGAACGCTGACTGCCATGTTGGCTAAGGCTTGTATCGTGAGAATGAGACACAAGCCCATGGCAAGGATCGCAGGAAAGGTTTTAGGGGATTTTGTGACCAATCGGACGACCCGCAAAAACAAAAGAACATACAAACCCATTATCAAAAAGCCACCAATTAAGCCGTATTCTTCAATAATAACAGCATAGATATAGTCGGTATAAGCCATAGGTAAGAAGTTTTTCTGAATCGAATTACCTGGTCCGTTGCCAAAGAAACCGCCTTTGGCAATCGCCATTTTAGCGAGTTGCGTTTGGGGTTGACCGTCGGCGTTTTCGATGAAATCGCGGGTACGATTGACCCATGTTTCGGTTCTTATGGTTCCAGGTTTGACCCTATCAATGACAATGAGACCCGCAAAGGAGACAAACCCGCAAAAAACCAGTAACATTATATATTGCATCGCTACACGCCCGATGAACATCATAAGCATACATGTTACGAAAATGACTAATGCTGTTGAAAGGTCAGAAGGTGCAATGAGCAAACAAACAATGATAATGGGTACAATAATGGGCACAAAAGCACTTTGGAAATCAGAAATGTGCTCCTGCTTTGCAGTTATTGAACGAGCGATATAGGTGATAAGTGCGATTTTTGCCAAGTCTGATGTCTGAAATGATAAACCAATACCAGGTACAATAAGCCAACGAGTGGCATTGTTTATTTCAGAGCCAATTGCCAGTGTCAACATTAAAAGTGGAACGACGACGGCAAGCATATAAGGCGCCCAAACACTATATCTTTTGTAATTAAGTAAATAGGCAAAATAGGTCAGAATTAAGCCAACACTCAATATCATAACTTGTTTCAGTAGATAAAACTCCGTATTACCACTTCTTTTTTGAAATGCCACCATACTCGACGAGCTGTAAACGGCAAGTATAGAAAACAAGGCAAGTACGGCAACGATTGCCCAAATAACACGGTCGCCTTTCAGTTCTGCGGCTGCACGATTGACTATTGACATGATTTTTTGAATTTCATAATAAAAAATATAGGTTTCACTAAGCGTCAAAAGTAGATATTTTGAACGAAATGGGCGTAAATCAATCTCAAACTTTTTATTTTCTACACGTTTGCAGATAGAATAAGAAGATTCATCTATTTAAAGTGGATGAAATTCATAATTTTTTGCAAAATTGTGTCTTTATATTGTTTCTTTTTGTCATTCTGAACGAAGTGAAAGAATCTAAATGTAATACTATTCAGATTCTTTCACTTCGTTCAGAATGACAAAAATAAATAACGTGTTTAATGATAGATATTTGAAATTTTAAAATCAAAACCATGTACGTCTTACGCGAAAGTTTCAAACAAGCCTTCCAGCAATTGATGACCAATAAAATGCGGTCATTTTTATCGCTTTTAGGGGTTATGATAGGCATTTTTTGCATCATCGCTGTCAAATCTGCTGTTGATTCATTGGAGGACAATGTGCGCCGTAGCTTTTCTAAGTTGGGCAACGACGTTATTTATATCTCCAAAATGCCGTGGAATGAAAACCCCGGTGAGAACTATTGGAAATACGCCCGTCGTCCCAATCCGAATTTTGCAGACTTTAAAAATCTCTCTGAAAACCTAACGACTGCAAAGTCAGTTGTGTATTCCCTTTTCGTCAGCACGACGACTGTAAAGCATCTGAAAAACAGTGTTGAGGGAGCTTATGGCGTAGCTGTAACAGAAGACTATGATAATTTCCACAGCATGGAATACGAATCAGGGCGTTTTTTTTCGCCTCAAGAATATCAATCGGGTGCAAATCGGGTTGTTTTAGGTTATAAAGTTGCAAAAGAGCTTTTTGGTGATGAAGGAGACCCTATCGGACGAGAAGTCAAGGTTTTTGGGCGAAAGATGGTTGTGGTTGGTGTTTTGAAAGAATCAGGAAAGGATTTGATAAAAATAATGAACTATGATAATGTAGCGATGATTTCCTTTGAGTTAGCACGGTCTATTGTCAATGTCAAACCGAACAGGATGTTTGGCGGCAACCTGCAAATAAAAGCAGGGGAGGGCATTACAGAGGAGCGACTGAAAGACGATATTATCGTGACGATGCGCAAAACGCGCCATATCAAACCCAGTGAAAAAGAAAATTTTGCGATGAACTCGATGACGATGTTTGCCGAACCGTTAGCAGTCGTTTTTGGTGCATTGAATGTTGTAGGCTTAATTATCGGTGGTTTTGCCTTGCTTGTAGGCATTTTCAGCGTTGCGAATATCATGTTTGTATCGGTCAAAGAACGGACAAGCATCATCGGTATCAAAAAGGCATTGGGTGCGAAACAAAACGTTATTTTGCTTGAGTTTTTGATTGAATCTGTTGTTTTGTGCTTGATTGGTGGCTTAATGGGTCTTGTAGCCGTTTGGGGAGTCCTAAAATTGGTGTCCATGATCAGTGCTTTTGAGATGTATATCTCTATGTCAAATATTATTACCACTTTTATTGTGGCTGTCGTGTCGGGCGTTATTTCTGGATTTATTCCTGCTTTGCAAGCCTCTCGAATGGACCCTGTTGAAGCGATTCGCAGCTAAGTTTACCCCTCAGTATTTAGCCTTGTTTTTTATGGTTTTCTATAATTTCCGTTGCTTTATCTTCTGTTTCTTTTATGAAGTAAACCGCTCGGCTGGTGTGTTCATTTTATACCCCACAAACCACCAACAACGCGCGGCGGCGCTGGCTTCGGTTTTTTAACCGAAGCCTACTATCCTGCGGGG
>JAYSQG010000556.1:0-13395 GCA_043721685.1 Saprospiraceae bacterium
CGCCTGTACAAGATTATTGGTCGGTTGTACGCTCATTGGCATTGATTGAGCCTGTTGTTTTTGACGGAGGCTATTGGAAACTACGTCAAATCACATTTGGCTACGATATCATGCGGTTTATGCCTAAAAGCGTGCCTATCAAAAGTGCCAAGCTCAGTTTAGTTGCCAATAATGTTCTTTTACTCAAAAAATGGATAGACAATATTGATCCAGAAACATTTGGTTACTCATCTGACAACCTCGTGGGCATGGAATCAACGGGTTTACCTTCAACACGTAGTATCGGCTTTAATTTGAATTTGAAGTTTTAGGTTGATGTACCACTGATTGAACACCCCCTCAGTATTTTGAGCATTTTATTATGTTTTTTCAATTAAAAATCTAAATCATTTATTGATATGAAAAAGATACAATTTCTATTTTTTAAAAAAATGCCCTTCGTGGCAATGCTGTTATTTGCAGGTTTGGTGTCTTGTGACAAAGGTTTTGACGACCTCAATATCAACTCAACCGCCGCAACAGCTATTAATCCGGTATTCACGTTGAACAATGCTACCGTCAACTCATCGTTTGTCACCAGCACGGTGCTCTATGAAATGGGAATTGTTCAGCAAATGGTGTCGCCCAACTCTGGTGTTTTGACAGGTGCAAATTTCAATCAAGATAACCGCGACAATACAGCACAGCATTGGCAACGCTATTATCGTACTGTCATCAGACATTCACAAGACGTTATCAATCAAACAAAAGCTTTGCCGACTCGAAGTAACCTGTCCAATATGGCACGTATTCTTAAAGCGAATGCTTTTATAGTGCTAACAGATTCTTATGGCGATGTGCCTTATTCAGAAGCCGCCAAAGGATATACCGACCTAACCTTTTTGCCAAAATATGATACCCAACAAGCTATTTATACGGATATCATCAAAGAACTCACAGAAGCCACAACGGCTTTGGATGCATCAAAAACCATCGAAACAGCCGATGTTTTGTATGGTGGTAATGTTGCTTTATGGAAAAAATTTGGCAATTCACTATTGCTTCGAGCAGGTATGCGTTTGACAAAAGTAGATGCCAATCTTGCTCAACAAACTGTAACGAAAGCCCTTGCAGCAGGTGTTATGGAAGCCAATACAGACAATGCTTTCATTAAACACGACGCCAATTATGTCAATGGCATTGGTAATATGTTGAATTCGACAGAGGCTGCGAATATCTATTTAGCAGCGCCTTTTGCCAACTATCTTAAAGCAACAAAAGACCCGCGTTTGAAATCCATTGCGGTGCGGTATGTCGGCGCAAAATCAGGTCCCGAGCAAACAGCCGCCAAAGCTTCAACGGACACATCCGTACAAATCGGAATGCCTTTTGGTTACGACAACAGCTCTATCAGTGCAGAAGTAACGAAAAACGGTTTAGCCAGTTTCTATGATTTCAGTCAAGTGGATAGAACACGTATGACTAAAAACACTGCTCCACTGTTTTTAGTAACGGCTGGTCAAACACAGTTGCTATTGGCAGAAGCCGCCCAAAGAGGTTGGGTAACCGCAGCAACGGCTGCCGTTTATTTCGCCAAAGGTATTCGACTACACATGGAACAATTGGCATCGTATGATGCCAATTCTGCCGTACCAGCTGCTTCCATTGATGCCTATTTATTAGCCAATCCACTCGTTACAACGACTGCTTTGGAACAAATCAATACCCAATATTGGGTTGCTTCTTTCCTAAATGGGCCAGAAGCTTTTGCCAATTTCCGTCGCAGTGGTTTTCCAGTTTTGACACCCAATCCTTTTCCGGGCAAAAGCATCAAAGGCACATTCATTCGCCGTTTGACTTATCCAAATTCTGAAATATCTGTCAATAAGACAAATGTGGATGCTGCGATTGGTCGTCAAGGTGCTGATGATTTGGATTCTAAGGTTTGGTGGGATAAATAATTTTTTTTGAATATCGAAGAGGTTGTCTCAAAAGGTATTTCAAGTTTTTTATCCCGAATATTATTCTTTTTGAAGGCGATTATGTTCGGGGAACTTTTGAAGCTCCCCAAACATGGTGTCAGAAACAAAATAATATTTTGACTTGAAATTTTCGTTTTTAGCTTTGAGACAACCTCTTCGATATTCAAAAATGCCCCCCTCAGTATTTTCACATAAAAACCACACTTTTCTAAACAAAACAAACCGTCTTATGAAAAATCTACCCGTTTTCTTTTTGTTGTTTTTTGGTCTAACATCTTCACTTATAGGTCAACATGTCACCTTGTCCTCTGACCAAATTAAAGCTTTAACACCTAATTGGACAGGCGAACGTTCCGATGATGGTAGGCCAAAAGTCCCAGACAAATGGTTTGAGCGACTTAAAGGCATTCATCTTGAAGAAGCTTGGGGTGTTTTAAGGAGTAACGGCTACCAAAACCAGTTTGAAGGCGATTGGATGGTTATTCATCCAGACTCTGCAATGGTTGGTAGAGTCGTTACTGCTCAATATTGGCCTTTGAGACCTGACTACGATAAAATCATAAAAGACAAAGGCAAAGCGGAAAATCGCATCGGCGCCACCAATTCGTGGCCCATAGATGTCTTGAAAGACGGCGATATTTATGTCGCTGACAGCTATGGTAAGGTCGTTGATGGCACATTAATCGGCGACAATCTCGGCAATGCCATTTACGCCAAATCCAAAAGAGGCGTTATTTTTTATGGTTCAGTGCGCGATGTTGAAGGTTTGGAAGAAATCAAAGGCTTTAATGGTTGGATTAAAGGCTACGACCCTTCTTATATCCAACAAATGATGTTAGGCGGCATCAATATCCCTATTCGCATTGGCAGAGCGACTGTTTTGCCAGGAGATATTGCACTTGCAAAAAAAGGCGGTATTGTTTTCATCCCTGCGCATTTGGTTGAAACAGTTGTGTTAAATTCAGAATTCATCGCTTTAAGAGATGTTTTTGGACATCAAAGACTGCGTGAAGGCAAATACACACCTGGTCAAATTGATACGCAATGGACGGATACCATAAAAGCCGATTTTTTGAAATGGATTGACGAAAATCCAAATCGCCTGCCTATGACCAGAAAAGAATTAGACGAATTTATGAAAAGTAGAACTTGGTAATAGTTAATTTTACCCCCTCAGTATTTTTTATAAAATATTGATTTTCAAAGATTTAAATTCATAATTCGCTTTTTTAAATTTATTTCATCAACTAATAAAACAAATGATAATGACTACACCTTCTGAAAAATTCCTTGCCAAATTTGGCATCAAAAACAACGATACCGAAGTTGTTGAAAACAAACAAATGAAAGACGGTTCTCAAGAAAACAGCCGTCGTTCATTTTTTAAAAATACCGCTTTAGGCGGCCTTTCATTAGCCGCTTTTATGAATTCATCTTTAGAAGAATCTCTGGAGCACAGCACCTCAAAAGTGCGCCGAAGTTCCGCACCATCGGACTTAAAAATTACCGATATGCGCTATGCAACGGTCATGAATCCAGGGCGTTGTAGCATCATACGTATTGACACCAATCAAGGTATTTCTGGTTATGGAGAAGTCAGAGATGGGGCAGATTGGCGATATGCACTTTTTCTAAAAAGCCGTATTTTAGGCATGAACCCTTGCAGTGTCGAGCAAATATTCAAACGAATTAAGCAATTTGGTTTTCACGGCAGACAAGGTGGCGGCGTATGTGCCGTTGAAATGGCTTTGTGGGATTTGGCAGGAAAAGCCTATAATGTACCCGCTTATCAATTGTTGGGTGGCAAATACAGAGACAAAGTAAGACTTTACGCGGATACGCCTCAGGTGAAAGACCCCGATTTATTCGCAGCAAAAATGAAAGACAGATTGGTAGGCAAAGGCTTTACTTTCTTGAAAATGGATTTTGGAATTGAATTAGTCAAAGACATTACAGGCACTATCGTCAATTCAAATTTTTGGGAAGTCGGTCGCCAATGGACAAATGAGCCGATGACTTATGGAGCCGCTTTGCACCCTCTGACTCAGGTGCAGATTACAGACAAAGGGCTTGATGAATTAGCCAAATATGTCTCAAAAGTAAGAGAAGCTGTGGGCTATGAAATACCGCTTGCATCTGACCATTACGGCCATTTTGACCACAATAATGCCATCAGATTGGGCAAAGCCGTTGAAAAATACCGTTTGGCTTGGTTAGAAGACCTGGTGCCGTGGCATTTGACGGAACACTGGAAAGACATCAGTAGAGCCATAGAAACGCCAACTTGTACGGGTGAAGACATCTATTTGAAAGAAGAATTTATTAAACTCATTGACCAAAGGGCGGTGGATATTGTTCATCCTGACTTAGCAACTGCAGGTGGTTTGATGGAAACCAAAAAAATTGGCGATTATGCAGAAGAAAGAGGTGTTGCTATGGCAATGCACTTTGCAGGAACGCCCGTTTCGTTCATGGCAAATGTACATTGTGCAGCGGCTACACAAAATTTCGTAGCTTTGGAACACCACTCAGTAGATTTAGATTGGTGGGAAAAATTGGTCAAAACGAAAGATGGCAAACCCATCACAGAAAAGGGATTTGCCAATGTCCCAAATACACCTGGATTGGGTATCGAATTAATTGAAGATGAAATCAAGAAACATCTCGACCCAGAAAACAAAACCTATTTCGAACCCACTCCTGAATGGGATAAAGTGCGGTCTTGGGATAGGTTGTGGAGTTAATAACATACCGACGTATCGGGTACTTTAAAAGTATCCGATACGTATAATTAATTGATTAATAAACATTTATTCACATTTTTTTAACACCTTTTGATTTATGTTCAAGCTAAAATCCTCTTTTGCTATTTATAGTTTGGCTGGTATTATTTTATCTATTTATATCCTTTTAGCAATCAATCAAAGACATGATTGGGGCGGCATTCTGCTCATGTTGTTCTTTTTAATCCTTGCTGTGGCATTCAGAAACCATCCGTTTTTGAAGACAATAACATTTACAGTTATCATTTTCGCAGTTGTGTCTATGGCATTGTATTACCCTCAATATTTTTTGGAATGGGGCGGTTATAAATTAAGTGGCTTGATTGTGCCATTGATACAAATCATCATGTTTGGCATGGGTACTTCCATGAGTTTGGCGGATTTTGCGGCAGTTGTCAAAACACCAAAAGGGGTCATCATCGGCGTTTGTAGTCAATTTTTAATTATGCCTTTGCTTGGATATACGTTGGCAACTATGAGTAATTTTCCACCTGAAATAGCTGCGGGAATTGTTCTAATAGGCTGTTCACCAAGCGGTTTGGCATCCAATGTCATGTCTTATTTGGCAAAGGCAAACTTGGCTTTGTCATTGACGATTACGGCAATTACAACCTTAATAGCTCCCTTTGTCACACCCATTTTGATGAAACAATTAGCAGGAGCTTTGGTCGAAATCGAAGTATTAAAAATGATGTGGGACATCTTCAAAATGATCATCATTCCAATAGGTGCAGGACTTATTTTCAATAAAATTTTAAGCGGAAAATCCAAATGGCTGGACGATGCCATGCCGCTTGTTTCTATGACAGCCATTGCCATTATATTGGTCATCATCACGGCGGCGGGTCAGGAAAACCTACTAAAAATTGGACCCGCTTTGGTAGGTCTTGTTTTGATACATAATTTATTCGGCTATATACTTGGCTATTGGTCAGGTCGTTTGTTCAAATTACCAGAGAGTGATTGTCGAACGATAGCCTTAGAAGTCGGTATGCAAAATGGCGGTTTGGCTTCAGGGATTGCCAAAGAAATGGGAAAAATAGCGACTTTAGGCTTAGCTGCTGCTGTTTTTGGACCTGTCATGAATATAACAGGCTCCATACTTGCCAGTTGGTGGCACAGTCGTTTACCCAAAAAAGACGAAACCGAAGTATTAGAAACCGCTTGATACTGAGGGGGGGTCTTACACACGTATCGGATACCTTGAAGGTGTCGAATACGTATTGTTATAAAAATTAAAATTCACGATTGAAAAATTTGCAAACAATGTCAAAGTTGAAATACGGATTGATTTTTATGAGCATTATGGCTTTTTGTTTCCAAGCAAAAAGTCAACAAATATCAAAAGAAGAGCTTATTTTTTTAACACCTGAATGGAAAGGGGAACGTTTCGCTGATGGTCGTCCAAAAGTGCCTGACAACCTGCTTGACCGATTAAAGTCAGTCACGCACGAAGAGGCTTGGGCGGTGCTTAGAAATGAGAATTTCAAACACCAATATGAAGATGGTTGGCAAATGATAAATCCAGACAGCGTTCTGGTTGGTAGAGCAGTAACGGCTATTTTTATGCCTGGCAGACCTGATATCCATCGTGTTATAGACAAAAAAGGACACGACAAAGACGGTCGTGTGAAATCACAAAACTCATGGCCAATTGATATGCTCGTAAAACGCGACGTGTATGTCGTCGATCAATTTGGCGCACATGAAGATGGTCCAACGATTGGCGACAATTTGGGCAATTCCATTTTCGCCAAAACGGGAAATGGTATTGTCTATGATGGAGCGGTTCGAGACGTGGTCGGTCTAAAAGAAATCGGTTCTTTTACGTCGTTTTTCCGCAGTTATCATCCTTCTCACCATTTGAATAATCCAGATGGGCAATTGAATACGACTTTAATTGGTATCAATCAACCGACGAGGATTGGCAAAGCAACCGTCATGCCCGGCGATGCCATTTTAGGCAGAGATGGTGGCGTGATATTTATTCCGCCTCATTTGGTAGAAAAAGTGGTCAAAACATCTGAAATCGTCAGATTGCGCGACATGTTTGGTCACGAGCGTTTACGTGAACAAAAATATACGCCCGGGCAAATTGATTCAAAATGGAGCGATGACATAGAACGTGATTTCTCCAAATGGCTCACGGCGCATATTGATAAATTACCCGTCCCGAAAGAGCAAATAATGTTGTATCTAAAAGAACGGACTTGGTAAAATTCTTCCCCCTCAGTAAATAGTCAATTTAATGTTGTCGGGTTATGAATTATTAGAAGTTCTATTGTCGGGGTGATTTGAAATCACCCCGACAATTTTACCCGAAAACTTACCCAGCACGATTAGATTGACTGACTACTCAGTATTTTCTCTAATTATCTTTAAAAAAAATATAAAAATGGCAATTCCAACTTCCAGAAGGTCATTCTTCAAAAAAGCAGCGATAGCAACAGCCTTAACAAACCTTGCGCCTTTAACCACTTTTGGAAAAGGTTATGAAACAGCAATAGACAAAACGCCTAAACTGTCTGCACCGACGGATTTAAAAATTACAGAAATCAAATGTGGTTATGTAAAAGGCAGTCTTTTTGTCAAAGTTCATTCCAATCAAGGGATTTGGGGCTGTGGCGAAGGCGTAGATGCCATTCCAGGCACTTATCACTTGGTCAAAAACTTTGAACAAAGGCTTAAAGGGAAAAACCCTTTGAATGTGCATCGGCTTTTTGAAGATATCCGTCGGTCTGGTTTTTTTCAAGGGGCACAATCGGGTATGTATGTTGCCGTTTTGTCGGCAATCGAAACGGCATTGTGGGATTTAGCGGGAAAAGCCTTGAATCTGCCTGTTTATCAATTGTTGGGAGGTAAATTCCGTGATAAAGTTAGGGTGTATTGTGATACGGCTTTGTATCAAAGAACACTTCCAACGCCTAAAGATTTTGCTGATGCGGCATTAAATGCAACCAAATTGGGTTTCAATGCCCTCAAATTCGACTTAGACCAAGCCAATGACCCCAATAAATACGATACTTACAATTGGACAGCAAGCCCTATGGAATTGCAACGCATGTATGACCAAATTGCAGCAGCTCGCCAAGCTGTTGGGCCCAATATTGACATTTGCGTGGATATGCATGGACGTTATGATGCGCCCACAGCACAAGCCGTTGCTAAACTTTTAGAGCCACTAAAACTGATGTGGTTAGAAGAACCGATTCCTGCTGAAAATGTTGAGGCTTATAAACTCATTACAGAATCAACGAGTACGCCCATTTGTGCGGGTGAAAATCACTATCTCGCTCATGGTTTTAGAAGAATGTTAGAGATTGGTGCCGTTGATATCATCATGCCCGACTTGCAAAAAACAGGAGGATTGGGCGAAGGACAACGCATTGCGAATCTGGCAAATCTTTATTATGTACCGTTTGCGCCACACATGGTCGCCTCTTTTTTAGGCGCAATGGCTTCCGCTCATGTGTGCGTTTCAGTTCCCAATTTTTTGATTTTAGAATGGCAATCTTATTTCCATACCGACCCAATGTTCAAGGATATCGTTACGTATGAAGGAGAATGGGTCAATAAAAGTTTCATCACTGTTTCAGAAAAACCAGGTATTGGTGTAGAAATAAACGAGGAAGGCATGAAGAAATATGCGATTAAGGGCATGCCATTTTTTGAGTAAAAAGACGCCCTCCCAGTATAGAAACGGCTTAAAAATAATGGGTTTAAGCCGTTTTCTGATTCTATAAAAATTTGATAATCAATTATTTGTAAAATAAGCACCTCTTAGTATCAACGCGTTAATTGCATAAAAAGCGTCACATCATACGTCCATTCGGGACGATAATTGTCCAAAAAACACTCGTGTCCTGCATCGGGATATACACTCATGGTCTTTTGATTGCTTTTTAGATTCGTGAAAATCTCACTTATTTCCGCTTCACTCACCGTTTCGTCTTTATGACCGTACAACAAAAGCGTTGGACAATGAACAGCTTTCGCATATTCCGTCGGATTGTGTCCAAAAGCCCAAAAACCATTTTGAGCACCACCCCAAAAGACTAAAAGTCCTGCCATGGGGAAAGCGGGTGCATTCATGCCACGAAATCTAGCAGCAGTAGTAGCATACATGGACCCAAAAGGATATTCTAAAATAATACCTTTCGGTTGCATCTGATAGTCATGTTCAGCCTTCAAAATAGCAACGGCTCCCATTGATGTACCGAACAAATAAATAGACTTTTCGCCTTTTTGTTTCACAAAATCAAAACAAGACTTCACCTCTTGGGCTTCAAAAAAACCCACCGTTGATTGATTGCCTTCCGAACCACCTGAACCCATAAAGTCAACCATCAACACATCATAACCCATTTGTAGAAAAACCTCTACCCTATTCAACATGGCTGACTTTTCACTACTAAAGCTGTGAAAGAAAATGATCGTTCCTTTTTTGTCCGAAGCCTTTTGAAGCACACTTTCTGCCCGAACCCACCAAGCTTCAAGGCGTTTGTTGCTCTGTATCGTCACAGTTTCATAAACCCATGGGGGAAATAAATTCGTGCAAGGTCTTGGATTGTCCATCCCAAAAAACACCGTTTTGAGTTTTCCACCTATCGAAAGTTGTCTAACATCCTGTGTTCTTTCAATATCTCTATCCGTAAAATGCGTAAATTTATAAGCATGAAAAAAGGCAATGATATTCATGATTATGAATACCCTTGCTCCTATTTTGAGCCATTTTTGAATTTTGTTATTTTGAAAAATCATGTTTTTGTTGTTTTATGTGTTTTTATCGTGTTTTTACTGAGGGGGTCACAACTTTATAAAATCCTCTCCCAAAATCTTCCTTAAATAACGTACCAAATCCACCGCATTGTCTTTACTAAAACACATTGGCGGTTTTATTTTTATCACATTGTTTTGCGGACCGTCAACACTGATGAGAATGCCATGCGTTTTCATGCGATTCGCCAAATAAGCGGTTTTAGCGGTAGCAGGTATTTTTCCTTTTTCGACCAATTCAAAACCTAAAAAGAAACCTTCGCCGCGTACATCACCAATAATAGGAAATTCAGATTGCAATTTAAGCAATTCTGACTTCAAATACAAGCCGATTTCAAGGGCATGCTCTTGTAAATGCTCTTCTTTTATCACTTTTAAGACCGCTAAACCTATTGCAGATGAAACAGGATTACCACCAAACGTATTGAAGTACTCCATACCATTCGCAAAAGCCAACGCAACGGCTTCCGTACAAGCGACCGCCGCCAAAGGATGTCCGTTGCCAATCGGTTTGCCCATCGTCACGATGTCGGGAACAACATCATGGAGTTCAAAACCCCAAAACTTTTTACCGACTCGACCAAAACCGACCTGCACTTCGTCCGCAATACAAACGCCGCCTGCTTTACGAACAGCGGCATAAGCCAATTTCAAATAATTATCAGGCAAATCAATTTGTCCACCACAACTCACGATACTTTCAGCGATAAAAGCGGCAACACCTCGACCTTTTGCCTTGATATTGTCAATCGCTTCGTCCACATGAGCCGCATAACGTGCGCCTGTTTCGCTTTTGTCGCCTTGATACAGACCTCTAAAACTATCGGGCAAAGGAACTATATGTGTGTGTTCGGGCTTTCCTTTGCCGCCTTTGCCATCAAATTTGTAGGAACTGATGTTAATACAGCCGTTTGTATTGCCATGATATCCGATTTCAAGCGCAATGATATCTTTTTGACCTGTAACAGCTTGTGCCATACGTAACGCTAATTCATTGGCTTCGCTGCCTGAGTTGACCAAATGTATAATAGACAACTCTTTGGGCAGAGTAGTTGCTAATTCCTTTGCAAAATCAAGAATATTGTTGTGTAAATAACGTGTATTGGTATTTAAAACCGCCATTTGTTGCTGTCCTGCCTTGACGACTGTGGGGTGTTCATGTCCAACATGCGGCACATTATTAACGGTGTCCAAATACCGTCTGCCTGTGTCGTCAATCAAATATTGCCG
This sequence comes from Saprospiraceae bacterium, assembly GCA_043721685.1. Taxonomy (GTDB): domain Bacteria; phylum Bacteroidota; class Bacteroidia; order Chitinophagales; family Saprospiraceae; genus JAAFJT01. The sequence goes on from JAYSQG010000556.1 coordinate 10,751, forward strand.
CTCACCACGCTCTATTTTTAGCGGTTTTTCATAAGAAATGCTGAGACTTTTGCCCAAATGCTTTTTTCTGAAAGCCAATAATGCTTCATGTGTCGCTTTTTGCTTTGGCAAAAGTTGTTCATTTTTAAACAACACATTTGGGTCAGGCGAAATAGACGACCACACGTTTATCGTATTCGGTGAAGCCACGCCATTGAAATTGTTTTCAAAACCCATTAAGTCCAAAATAATTTGAAAATGTAGGTGTGGTGTCCAATTGCCGTTTTCGGAAGTTTTCCCTAATTCACCAATCTTTTTGCCTTTTTTAAACTTTTTACTGGGAGGGGCATTTTCAACGCTGCGTTTGCTCAAATGACCATAAAGTGTATAAAAAACGCCTTTTTTATCGTATTTATGCTTCAAAATTAACATGCCACCATAGTCTTTGTCCGCAGTATTAAAAACTGACGAGACGACTTCAGCATCAAAAAGGGCATAAACAGGCGTTTTTTCTTGTTGCCAAAAATCAACGCCTAAGTGCATGGTTCGGTATTCATAACCATTATTACCTTCCTTTTCAAAGGCTTTTGTTGAATAAAAAGGACGTGCTTCTAAATAGCCCCCCGCTAATAAAGCATCAGGATTTTCTGCTTGCAGTTGATTGATTTTAGAAGTAAAAATTGATGTGTTTTTATATTCAGAATAATTGCCCAAAAACAAACTGCCGATACTTAAATCTACATTATAAACACTTGAAAATGAAAGCGTTGGCAATAAATCATGGACGCTTAGTTGTTGTGTTGCAGCCCAATCTTCAAACGCTTTTTGATGTGGTACAGGCGTATAACCACATACAGAACGAAATGAAAATTGTGCATAGGGAGGGGGTATCGTTTTCCATTTAAACAACAAATCCCAAGCGGTTTTTTCACTGATTAATAGGTATTCATTGTCAGGTTCTTCAATTTTATTGATGGCAGATTTTGTTACACTAATCGCCAAACGCATAGCGGTTAGGGTGTAAAGCATGGATAATTCACGTTCTTCCAAAGGAAATTTGCTGTGATAACCCGCCACCAAAGGCAAGGCAGCCGCCAATGGGTCGGGCTGTCCCATAATCGCATAAGCCAAAGCCACCGCTAAATCGTTGATGGTTTGGGTATAAGCCGCATCGCCATAATCTATGACTGCTAATACTGAGGGGGTGACTAAATCATCACTGACGATGATATTATTGTCATTGGCATCGTTGTGAATGACGGACTTTCTAAGCGTCTTATACTCCTTTTCAAAATCAAAAAATTGATTTAAATAAAAAGTCAAACACGTTCTTTGTTTGTGATTAAAAAGACTAAAATGTTCTTTAATCCAGGTCGCTTGTGCGATGTCCCATTGAAAAGAACGCGTTGCATGAGGGTGTGTAAAATCGTTTAAAACCTGTGTAATTGCACCACATTTTTCGCCTAAACCATATCTTAAATCATCTAATTGAGGATTGACTGTTGACATTAGTCGTCCCGAAACCCATTCTAACAAACGTATTTTTCGTGTTTTATTATAATTATCAAGCAAAACGATGTCATTTTCACCTGTTTTCGTTTTAACTATTTTAGGATATAAAAAATCAGGACTTTTGCTGTTGATATGGAGTAACAGTTTTTGTTGAAAATCAAAATTCGTCTCTGACACATCAGGACGGCTTATTTTCAGGATATAATTGTCTCCGTTTTCTGTTTTAACTTTATAGTTAAAATCAATTTCGCCGACTTGTTTTTGGGCTTTTCCGATGATGCCATAATGCTGTTCGCACAAGGCTTCTACTTGTTCGTTTGTGAAAAGGAGGTCTTGATAGTTGATTTGTTCTTGCATAAAAAGATGAGTTTGATTTATAGAATCCGACATTTCATCACCAAACGGTCGTCTTGCCAAACGTTGTCGGGACTGATATACGTGTCATTATAAGGCATAACGACATTTGATTGGGCTAAAATATCGCGGACAAATTCGCTGCAAATATAATCACGATTGTTACGCCGCTTAGTGATTTTAAAGAATATGCGAATCATAATGCGAATGATTTCAAAGTTGTCATAAGGTCGTGTCAATTCGTCTAAACCGAAGCTAATGCCGTTGTTTAGGTCTTGTTTACTGAGGGGTATCAACAAATTAGCTAAGGCAATTTGTCCTTTATATGACTTCATTTTACCTTTATAATCGTATAAATATTTGGACAAAGGAATCATTCTGACACCAAAAAAAGGTTCTGCTTCAAGGACTAAAACCCTTTGCAACTCCTCATCTTTGTAAATAATCGCCACGTGACTCCATGTACTTTTGGTCAAACGTTGAATAATACCTGAGAAAAAATAACTGCCTGAACCGAAGAACAAGTCGCCTGTTTTCAGTTCATCTCTGATTTCTTGATATGAGACGATAGGGAGTTCAGTTAAACCCTTTTTTGTGATGCTGTGTGCCATGCTATTTTCAATTAAGATTTGCCTTTAAACGGTGCAAATAAACTACAATTAGGTAAAATATTGATTTTTTATAAGACTTTTGTAGCGAACACGTATCGGATACCTCAAAGGCTGTCCATACATCATATCTTTTCGTGTGATTATTAATATGTTTTTAAAAATTGTTTATCATCTTGAAAATCAATTATT
>JAYSQG010000557.1:0-7976 GCA_043721685.1 Saprospiraceae bacterium
CGGTAAAAATTCAGATGATAACCTCGTCTTATTGCACCCAAATTGTCACAAAAGCGTTCATCAATCGCAATTTGCGTTCTCTAAACCACCGCCGCGCTCCCCAAATGGCAATCGGGGCAGCGTGCAGAGCGTTTGAGCTGTATGAAGCGAAAGTTTCACGTACAGTTCTTTGGGGGGAAAAGCCCTGTGAGGGGCTTACCTACCCTGCTAATCTCACGGCAGTACAAAGCGGAAAACTTCGAGAAAAATATAAGAAAATTATCATTATTTCTTTTTTATACTTAAAAAAACTATACGTCCCTAAATTAACATAAGTCCAATTAATCAACCAATCCATATTGTTCACCCCCACAATATTTCGTCAGTTTATAAAAAACACAAAACAGCCAAGAGCGTATCAAAAATAAAAACTAATTTTGTCTGTATAAACAGTATAAATTCAGGAAATCATGGAAGCTCAAATAGAAAAAAATAGTTTTAGTATCTGGGGAATTGCGGATATTCAAAAAATGATTCAACCCATTTTAGGAAAATATCCCATAAAACGGGCAAGTATATTTGGCTCTTACGCACGACAAGAAGCCCGAACAGAAAGCGATATTGATATTTTAGTAGAACTTTCGTCAAGTATCAGCTTGCTTCAATTCGTCAATATTCAAGCCACAACGATTATCAAACCAACCCATATTGTTCCTCACCTCAGTATTCACCCTCATCCATCGAGCAAACACCCCCAACCATCGAAAACCCATTGTCAAATTTTCGCCAATCAGCGCATATTTCAAAATCATGTATTTCCTTTACAGATTCTTTTTTAAGGAAAATTAAACTAAACAACAAGGAAAATGAATAAATCGTTGCTTGCATTATGTGGACTTTCGTTATTGTCCATCACTTCTGTATTCAGTCAAAAATATACAGAAACGAAAAAAGGAGACCTTTCTTTTATTGCCAATCAAGGCGGTCAAACCTTAGGCTATTCACAAAATTCAGGTATCAAAATCCTCACTATTGACGGTTTTGCGTTCAAAGATTTGAACAAAAACGGCAAACTCGACAAGTACGAAGACTGGCGTTTGCCTTACGAAGCGCGTGCAAAAGACTTGGCGACTCAATTGTCTATTGAGCAAATTGCAGGTTTGATGTTGTACAGTCGTCATCAATCCCTTCCCGCACGCCCAGGTGGCTATATTGGCGGTACTTATAACGGCAAACCGTTTCCACAAAGTGGTGCAAAAGCATCGGATTTGAGCGACCAACAAAAGGTTTTTTTGGAAAAAGACAATTTACGCCACGTTTTGATTACCACTGTTGAGTCGCCCGAAGTATCCGCTTTGTGGAATAACAATGTGCAAGCGTTTTGCGAAGGCATCGGTTTGGGCATTCCTGCCAACAACAGTTCTGACCCACGTCATGGCACTGTTTCGACAATGGAATTTAACGCAGGTGCGGGTGGACGCATTTCGATGTGGCCCAGTTCGTTGGGTTTGGCAGCGACTTTTGACCCCTCAGTAGTCGAGCGTTTTGGCGAGGTTGCCGCCAAAGAATACCGCGCGTTGGGCATTGCAACAGCCCTTTCACCGCAAGTTGATATAGCTACTGAACCTCGTTGGAATCGTTTCAGCGGCACTTTTGGGGAAAATCCACAATTGTCTGCGGCGATGGCTCAGGCTTATTGCGATGGTTTTCAAACCTCAAAAGGCGCACAAGAAGTGAAAGACGGTTGGGGTTTCGGCAGCGTCAACGCGATGGTCAAACACTGGCCTGGTGGCGGTTCGGGCGAAGCTGGACGTGATGCACACTATGGTTATGGCAAATTTGCAGTCTATCCTGGCGGCAAATTTACGACCCATTTTATCCCTTTTACTGAGGGGGCATTTAAGTTGAAAGGTAAAACGAAAATGGCTTCGGCGGTGATGCCTTACTACACGATTTCGTGGAATCAAGACATCAAAAACAAGGAAAATACTGGCAATTCCTACAATAAATACATTATAACTGACCTTTTACGAGACAAATACAAGTACGATGGCGTGGCGTGTACAGACTGGGGCATCACAGGCAACAAAACACAAATGAACAATTTTACAGGTGGCAAACCGCATGGTGTTGAAAATTTGACTATTGCAGAACGCCACTACAAAGTGTTGATGGCGGGTGTTGACCAATTTGGCGGCAATAACGAAGCGCAACCGATTATAGATGCTTATGCGATGGGTGTGAAAGAACATGGCGAAAAATGGATGCGGGAACGTATGGAAATATCGGCAGTCAGATTGTTGAAAAATATATTCCACGTTGGTTTGTTTGAAAATCCATATTTGGATATTGAAAACACCAAAAGCACTGTCGGAAAGCCCGAGTTTATGAAAGAAGGCTACGATGCACAGTTGAAATCCATTGTTATGTTGAAAAATAAAAAACACGTTTTGCCTTTGAAAACGGGTAAAACAGTGTATGTGCCTAAAAAATTCACGCCTGCAAGTCGGAATTTTTTGGGTGAACCATCGCCTGAAAAATTGGATTATCCTGTCAATATCAACATCGTCAAAAAGTATTTTAATGTAACCGACAATCCCGATGAAGCCGATTATGCCTTGGTTTTTATCAGTAATCCAAGCACCGGCAACGGTTATGACTCCACAGATGTCCGAAAAGGCGGCAACGGTTATGTGCCTATCAGTCTTCAATATGGTGAATATACGGCAACCGAAGCCCGCACAACGAGTATCGCTGGCGGCGACCCCATGGAGAAATTCACAAACCGCAGCTACAAAGGAAAAACGATTAAAGCAAGCAATATCACTGACTTAGGTATGGTGACAGAAACTTATACCAAAATGAAAGGCAAGCCTGTGATTGTTTCTGTTACCGTTGACAATCCAATGGTTTTCAATGAATTTGAAAAACAAGCCGATGCGATTACGGTCAGTTTCCGAGTACAAGACCAAGCACTTTTAGAGATTATTGCTGGCAAAGCAGAACCATCTGCATTGTTGCCCATGCAAATGCCCGCTAATATGTCCGAAGTTGAAAAACAAGCCGAAGACGTGCCGCAAGACATGAAATGCCACAAAGATACTGAGGGGTCAGTTTATGACTTTGGTTTTGGTATGAATTGGAAAGGGGTGATTAAAGATGCTCGGGTGACGAAGTTTAAAAAGTAAATATGTCTTGTTGAACATATAGCCATATAGCGCACATAGGTGATTATCAATACATTGTGTGCTATATGGCTTTTGGATTCATATTTATAAACTATTCACCTGCTAACTGTAAAATACGGTTATAAAGTGTTGAACTAAGTCTAAAACCCGCTTTTGTCATTATCAAATCAAGATAAGGTTTTACTTGTGTAATGACTCCTCTATCTTTCGCTTGGATAAAGACACCTCCAATACCTGTTATATTAATATTGAGTTGTGCGGCAATATGTCGAGCATCCAAATCATCAACAATCAACCAATCTGCTTTTAGTTCAATCGCAAGTGCAATTGCATGGGATTCCCCAGGGTCTAATACGGCAAGAAGTTCATTGAGTAATAAAGAAGCCTCTGGTTGTTGGATTTTAATCCAATCAAGAGTAGAAAAAATAGAAACATCAACACCAAAAGAAGATAGTGCTAAAAGTTCTTCGTGTACTTTTACGGGAATAATGACTTCATGAAAAAGCCTTTTCAGTAGGTCTAATTCTCCAATCCGAACAAGTGCACTAAGGCAAGTCGTATCGCTGATGACTATCATGTTTGAGTTTAAAGTTTTCCCAGTTTTTTACATCTTGTTCAAGTTCTTGAACATCGTAATTGACAGGCACACAGCGTTTCGCTAATTCATCTAAAAAAGCAATACGAGACAAACCTGCCATTCTTGCACATCGTCCAGATGACATTTTCCATTCCGAATACATAAATATGGCTAATGACAACAACATCTCCTCTTCACTTTTTCCTAAATGCTGTATTTGTGTATTTGGTATATTGATAGTTAATTCCATTTTATCTTATTTTTTACAAAAATAAACCATTTTTGAATGGTTAATACTATTTTACGTCCATCAAAGCCACTTTTTAAAGAAATACTATAATTTAAAACCAAAATCAAACAAAAATGAACAATCAAATAGCCGTTTTTGAGCAAAAAAAGATTCGCCACATTGAGCATGAAGGCGAAATGTATTTTTCAGTTGTTGATATTATTGAAGCATTGACGGACTCGCCCAATCCCAACAACTATTGGGCAAAATTAAAATCACGCGGAGAGCAACTTGTGACAGTTTGTCACAGGTTGAAAATGGCAGCAACCGATGGGCGGCAACGCGTGACAGATTGCGCCAATACTGTGGGGGTCTTCCGCATCATCATGTCCGTGCCTTCGCCCAAAGCTGAACCGTTTAAAACATGGTTAGCGTCATTGGGTAAACGTGAATTGGACGAAATGAACGACCCTGAACTCGGTTTTGACCGCTTACGTGAAATTTATCAAGCCCAAGGATACACCGATGAATGTATAAAACAGCGTTTGCAAACCATTGATACCCGCAAAAAACTGACCGATGAATGGAAAAAACGAGGCGTAAAAGAAGGACATGAATACTCGATTTTAACGGCTGTTATCGCCAAAGGCACATTTGGGATGACACCCAGCGAACATAAAAACTTGAAAGGTTTGGAAAAACAAAACCTACGCGACCACATGACTGACCTTGAATTGATTTTTACGGCATTAGGCGAATCGGCTACAAAAATTTATAACATGAAAAAATATTTATTCTTCTTATTGATATTGGTTTTAGGGTGCAAAAATGTACCTGAAAAAAAGGCTGTTTCAGACGAATCCGAACAAAAGGAATTGATTGAAGTACTTTCTGAAAAATATCCTTTCGGGTTCTGCATAAATGGTCCTGCAGGAAAGGTTGTGAAAATGACCACTGACAAAATTGAACTCACTTCTGAAAAGGAAACAGACTTCTTCATTGAGCCAGGTGCACCACCTTATCAAAAAGCAAATGCACCCTTGCTTTTGAACTCGGTTGACAATACCAAACCCTTTACGTTTTCTTTCAAAGTAACGCCTGTTCATAATGTGAAATACGATGCAGGTATGGCGTTTATTTATATTGATAAAAAAAATTGGCTCAAATTTGCTTTTGAAGCAGATGAAAGGATGAACAAGCGGATTGTTACGGTCAAAACAAAAGATTTTTCAGACGATAACAACCATGATGTGGTGAAAAGCAAAAGCGTCTTTATGAAAATATCTTCTGATGCAAAAGTGATTGGGTTTTACTATTCAATTGACGGTAAAGAGTGGCAATTGGTGCGTGTTTTCAAAAATGAATACCCCTCAGTAATCAAGGTCGGCATTGGTACACAATCACCTGCGGGGAACGGTAATTCGTCTGTTTTTGAAAAAATAGATTTTTCAGAACAGAGTGTTACGGATTTTAGGATGGGGATTTGACCCCTCAGTATTTTACTTAAAAAAAGCGATAAAAATGAAGTTTTCAAGCAAATTATTACTCTTTTTCCTCCTTTTAGCAACATCAAAAGCGGCAGCCCAAAGCGGCTTACCCGAACCCAAACTCGAATTTATCTTCGAAGCCAAAGTTACGCTTGACCCTGTGCATGAAATCGGTTTTACAACTTATGGCAAACGGCGCATCATTCCCATCAACGGCGGCACATTTGAAGGACCCAATATACGCGGCGTTGTCGTGCCAGGTGGTGCAGATTGGCAAACGGTTCGAGCAGACGGTACAGCCGATTTAGAAGCCCGTTACACCCTCAAAACCGACGATGGTGTCTTGATTTATATCCAAAACAAAGGGATTCGGCACGCCAAACCCGAAGTTTTGGCACGTATGGCAAAAGGCGAAAAAGTTGATCCTTCGGAATATTATATGCGGACGGCAGCAAGTTTTGAGGTTGCTGATGGCAAATATGCGTGGCTCAACAAGGCGGTTGTTATCTCGACTGGCGCACGTATGAGCGACCATGTTTTGCTGAAATTTTATCGGGTTTTGTAACAAAATTAGCCAAAGGCAAAGTTTGATGAGTTAAGGTTGTAGGTAGAAAGAAAAGAAAGAAAGAAACTATAAATTAATATGAAAAAAATCATTCCTATTTTTTTGATATTTTCGGCATTGACGGCACAAAGCCAAATCATCCATGATTCCATTTTGATTGAAGGGAATTACCGAACATTCCATTTTTTGAAACCCGTAAAAGACAATGCTTCCTTGGTTTTTGTCTTGCATGGTTCGGGTGGTGATGGGCAACAAATGCGCGCACGAACAACAAAATTGGAAGGCATAGCCCCTACCGAAAACATCCTGTTGGTTTATCCAGATGGCTACAAAAGGTATTGGAATGAATGTCGAAAAACAGCCAATTCAGAAGCTAACCATTTGAATATCAATGAAGAGTCATTTTTTGGCGGCATGATTGACTATTTTGACAAAACGTATAAAGTCAATACAAAACACGTCTTCGCCGTTGGTACTTCGGGCGGCGGGCACATGGCATATAAATTAGCTTTGACGATGCCCAATAGGTTCAAGGCAATAACGGCACTTATCGCCAATTTGCCCGATACCAATAATATGGATTGCATCGAAAAACGGGTTAAGTTTCCTGTTCTTATCGTCAATGGTACGGCGGATAAAACGAATCCTTACGATGGAGGAGAAGTGGTGATTGGCAATAATATCAGTCTCGGTTTTGTCCGTTCAACTAACCGTACTTTTCACTATTGGTCTGAATTGGCTGGTTATAAAGGTGAGCCCAAAAAGGTTTTATTGCCCGATAATGACCCCAAAGATGGCAAAACAATTGAGCAATATACCTTCAAAAAACGCCGAAAACCAGAGGTGACTTTACTAAAAGTCATTGGTGGTAAACATGACTATCCTAATGATATTGATGTTCATTTAGAGGCTTGGGCTTTTTTTAAACGACAGATGAAATAAGAGGACCCCCCCTCAGTATTTAACTTATCGCAACAACAACAAGTAATGGAAAATAAAATAGTACTTACCGATGCAATCGGGAACGAAAAATCACTCGGCTACGCTTGGTATGTCGTCATCATACTAATGCTTGCCAACATTTCATCCTTCCTCGATCGACAAATTTTATCCTTGTTGGTCGGTCCCATCAAGCGCGATTTGCACCTATCCGATACGCAAATGAGTTTGCTGATGGGTTTCAGTTTTGCCTTGTTTTATACACTTTTAGGCATTTTCATTGGTCATTTGGCAGGGTATCATGGGTATGGGTTAGCCATTGTCTTCGGTTCGGTTTTGATTTCTATGTTGCCCACAAGCGGCTTGGTTCATGTGCCTATTTTTGGCGATATATTTCCGTGGCAAATGCTGTTTTTTTACATCGGTTTGCCGGGCGTTGTGATTGCACTTTTGATGTTAACGATTAAAGAGCCAGAACGAAAAGAGACGCTCAATACTGAGGGGGTGCTTTTTGAAAAACCGACACTCCGAGAAGCCTTAAATATAATATGGTTACAACGCAAAGCCTATTTGCCTATCTGTATTGGTACGGCTTTTACCGCTTTTATCAGCTATGGTTCTTCTGCTTGGATTCCCACTTATTTTGTTCGCACATTTGGTTGGACAATGCAAAAAACGGGTTTTAGTTTTGGTATTATCCTGACCATTTTTTCAGCATTAGGCGTATTAGCAGGCGGATTTTTAGGCGATTGGTATTCAAAACAAGGTAAAATCAATGGAAAAGTGCGTGTAGGCGTGATTTCAGGCATCGGCATGCTCGCTTCTTGCTGCAATTTTTTATTGAGCGACCCGACCATGATTTTGTATTCATTGGCAATACCTATGTTTTTTATTTCCTTTCCTCTGGGTGCGGCAGGTGCAGCGATTCAAGAGATTTTGCCCAATCGAGTACGTGCTTTGGCGACTTCGATTTTCCTATTTTTCATCAATATCATCGGCATGGGATTGGGTC
>JAYSQG010000558.1:0-2848 GCA_043721685.1 Saprospiraceae bacterium
CAATGAAAACTAAAGAATGATTGAGACCCATCTTGTTAATTTATCTCCAAATAGCGCAATATGGATTGATATTGCATAGAAAAAGCTATTTTAAGCCTACAATGATACTGAGAAAACAAAGAACTTTGCCATAATTATGACTTATTCTGTAGCTATTTAGCCATTACCCTCAATGGCGTCTTTATGGCTTATATGCTAAATGGCAAAGCCTTAGAGGATTTCAGGGGACATTAATCAGACGAATTTTATGAAAAACTTGTTCGATTTAACAGGTAAAGTTGCTCTCGTAACAGGTGCAAGCAGTGGCATGGGCAAGGCAATTGCCGAAGCAATGGGTGCACAAGGGGCAAAAGTCGTCGTGTCGAGTCATGATACTGAGGGGGGGTATGCAACGATTAAAGAATTCGAAAATAAAAATATTGAAGCCGTTTTTATCGCTTGCGATGTCTCAAAAAAAGCAGAAATCAAGCAATTATATGACAAATCCATAACGATTTTTGGTAAAATTGATATACTCGCAAGTTGTGTAGGCGTCGCTATGCCAAAATCATTTTTAGACATTAATGAAGTGGATTTTGAAAAAACGATGGCTTTAAACCTTCAAAGTGCTATTTATTTAACAAAATTGGTCGTACCTCAAATGCAGCAGCGCAAAAACGGTGTGCTCATTTATTTGGCAAGTATCGCTGGTGTGCGCGGGAATAAAAATGCTTGGGTTTTAGCGGATAATATGCTATTCCCTCCCCATCACAAACACGAAGCAGAGGCATATAGAAAAAGGGTTAGAGAAACAAATGCTTTCGATTCTGTCCTTTTGCCAATCGGAAGTGGTATTGAAATGAGTTTTTTTAGATAAAGAAACACAGTACCTATGTGTTCACAAAAAAGAAATAATGGACAGATTTAAAAACAAAGTATGCCTTGTCACAGGCGCAGGTTCGGGCATCGGCAGAGCAACTGCCTTAGATTTTGGCAAAGAAGGCGCAAGGTCGTTGTGACGGATATTAACTTCGAAAATGCTGAAAAAACGGTTGAGATACTGAGGGGGGGTAATGTGGAAGCAATTGCCTTGAAAGTAGACATTTCAAAGCGAGATGAGGTTGAAAATATGGTCAAAACAACCGTCGAAACCTTTGGTTGCTTGGACTGTGCAGTGAATTGTGCGGGTGTCGCAGGTCCTGTTTCCATGCCTTTGCATGAATATCCCGACGAGTTTTGGCATCAGCAAATCAATATCAATTTGACAGGGACTTGGTATTGCATGAAATTTCAAATTACGCAAATGCTGCAAAATGGGGGAGGGGTGATTGTCAATTTATCGTCCGCTGCGGGTTTGATAGCACAGCCCGAAAACTCGCCTTATGCTGCTTCCAAACATGGTGTTGTAGGCATAACTAAAACAGCAGCAAAGGAATATGCCACGAAAAACATCCGCATCAATGCCATTTGCCCAACGGCTGTTGAAACGCCCATGATTATGGAAGGTCGCCGCAAATTGGCTGAAAATCCCGAAGCCAAACAAGCCGCCATTAATTTTCAGGCCATGAAACGGATGGGCAGACCCGAAGAGATAGCGGATGTCGCTCTCTGGTTGTGTTCCGAACAGTCGTCTTTTATAACGGGTATAGCAATGGCTGCTGATGGCGGGGCTATGGCATAGTATTGAGCTTTTTGACGGAGGCGTATAATTTTTTTTTCAATCAATTGCGGTAAATATACTGACGGGGTAATAGAGAAGTTTGGTCATACAAGAATTTCACATTATTATTGTCCTGAAATCTGACAATAAGAATGGCATTGTTGTTTATGCCCTTCGTTTGATGTTTAGATTCTTGAAAAAACACTATTCATACATTATTCACAACAATATAAAAAGTGTAAAAAAACTCTATTATGAAAAAAAATTCAAGTTTCCAATGGCTCTTTCTCGCGCTCTTTTTCCTAACCTCATGCAGTAACAAATATGGCGGATTGGCACTTTATACCATCCGAGACGACATGAAGACTGACGCCAAGGCAAGCTTCCAAAAAGTAGCTGATTTGGGCTACAAAAACATTGAATCTGCGGGCTATGACAAAGGGAAATTTTATGGTATGTCGCCATCAGAATTCAAAAGCTATGTGAAGGGATTGGGTTTAACGCCCATAAGTACGCATCAACCGACAGCCACTTTGGACAATGCTGACGCCATGATTGCTGATGTCAAAGCGGCAGGTTTCAAATATTTTGTCATTCCCGTTCCACCTATGGGACATTTTAAATACGATGCGGCAACACGCACTTTGGGTATGGACGACGACCTTGATTTTGTGGTTAATTTTTTAAATACGGTTGGGAAAAAATGTAAAGATGCGGGCTTAGAATTATTGTATCACAACCACGATTTTGAATTTAAAAAGAATGCAAAAGGCATTGTACCCATTGAGTATTTTATGAGTAAAGTTGACCCGAAGTATGTCAATTTTCAAATGGATTTATACTGGGTGACAAAAGCAGGAGCTGACCCGGTTGCTTATTTTGAAAAATATCCAGGGCGGTTCAAAATTTGGCATGTTAAGGACATGGACACACAAGGTCGGTTCGCTCCTGTCGGCACAGGCACAATTGATTTTGCCCGAATTCTTGCAAAGAAAAAGGTATCAGGCATGAAATATTACCTTGTTGAGCAAGATGCGACGGTTGATATGAAGGCTTTTGAAGCCATAAAAATCAGTCATGAAGGATTAAAGAAATTTGGTTTTCACTAAGTAACTGATGTTACGCAGCGCATGAAAAAGCCCGTTAGGGCTGACACCGTTTGTAGGCATAAAGCGTTAATGTTTTAGTAAGGTGCATCGCACCGACACC
>JAYSQG010000559.1:0-10197 GCA_043721685.1 Saprospiraceae bacterium
CCAAAACAATATATTGACCAGAAAGCAAAAATGAAAGATTGATATTTTCCATTTGTGTGTTTAATTTTTTCACAAATACCAATTGCCCAAAACTATTATAAACCTCAACCGATTCGCCATTCTCGATACTCAAAATCCCCGTTGTTACTGAGGGGGTCATTTTTATTTTTGTTTTATCTTCTAAAAGGATACTCACGACTTTTGAATAATCATTGTTATTATTAACAGCATTATCAGGGTTTATTTTTAAGCGGTAATAATGTGTAGGGCTTGTTGGTTTTTCGTCGTCAAAAAAATACAAACTGCCCCGACCATTTGCTTTGACCTCTCCTAACTTTACAAAATCAAGCGGCATCTCTTTTGTGCTGCGCTCAATATCAAATGACTTTGTATTCGTTTCAGAGGCTGTTTCCCATGTCAGCCGTACGCCACCTCTTTCTGTTTTCTGTGCTTTTATGTCAACCAATTCAACAGGAATAACAGAAGGTGTCAATGCAACATTTTGCAAAGTAACGCTGCCATTTGCCAGGACAACTCCTGTTATTATCTTGGAAACATACCCCGTTTTGGCATAAGTAACAGAAAAAGCACCTGCTGTCACTTGACCCGTATAATAATTGCCTAAGTTATTTGAAATCGCTTTTTTATCCATATCTGACGAGCTAATCGTCACACTGACACCCGACAAAGGCAATCCTGTTGCCATATCCGTCACCAATCCTTCGAGATAACATGCCCGCACATACTGAGGGGTCAAAACAAAAAGCCCTTGACCTGAAGTGTAATTCGAGACAATTAAATTGCCCGAAGGCAAATAAGGATAAACACCCCAAGCACCTGCAAACACAGCCCCTGAACCATCGTACGTATCGTATTGCCCGACTTGAACCAGGTTTTGCGGGCGATGTGCATCTACAATTGTTACCCCCTCAGTGTACCATGAGGTCACTAAATAGTCATTCAATACATGTGTATTATGTACAATAGCATTCTCAACCGCTGGCGAGCGAATTTTGTCTAATAATTTAATATTCAATGGATTAGATACATCATAAGCAGCAACATAAGAGGCGGCTCTTTCATCTGTCGTAAAAAGCGTTTTGCCATCATCTGACCGCCATGTGTTATGTGTGAATGTAGTTGGGGTATTTTGTGTATTTACAACTACTGGAGCCGATTTGTTCCTAAAATCAATAATTGAAAAGTATCCCGCACTAATATGTCCTCCATAAAGCGTATCATTTATTGCAAAACCATCATGTATATAATTGGTCGAATATTTTCCTGCATAACGCGGGTTCCAAGGGTCTGTCTTGATATCTAATACGACCGCCCCATTCACATTGGTGTTCATTCCACCCACCATGACTGTACTATTGCCGCCAAAAGCGTAAAGAAAACCTTTTGCCGTATCTATATGGAGTGCATGAATGTTACTGATATTCACCAAATCCCCTTCTGGTCCTACAAAACTTTTGACATCCACATCTGGGACAGGCAAACTCAATTTCGTCAAATCTATGATTTGCAAGCCTTGACCCGCCGCTTCTGTTGTCACATACGCATAATGTTGATAAACTTTTATCTCACGCCAAAGGCTGTTCAGCGCTGTTACTTGCTTTAAAAGTACAGGCGTAGTCGGGTTAGTCACATCCACAATACCCGTCCCAGTTTGATTCCCGACTAAGGCATATTCCTTACCATTTGCAGCATAACCACAAATATTGGCACAGGTTTGACCTACAAAAGGCAAATTGGAGCGAAACTGAATATTAACCGTAGGGCTAAGCTGAGCTTGGCACACCGTAAAGAAAAAAAGAAAAACAAGCGGACAAATTGATTTCATAAGTAACAGTGTTAAAAATTTAGAAAGAACAAATATGACTAACCTTCTCCTCTAAAAAACTTAAAATTCAAAAAAAAATGCCCCCCTCAGTATTAAGACCAAAAGAAAGCATTTTTTCTATCTGCAAATATAAAACGATTAATCGCTTAATTTCAAAACTTTAATAAACGCCGTCTGTGGCACTTCAACCTTTCCAAACTGACGCATTTTCTTTTTACCCTCCTTTTGTTTTTCCAAAAGTTTCCGCTTACGCGAGATGTCACCGCCATAACATTTAGCCGTAACGTCTTTACGCATCGCCGAAATGGTTTCACGTGCAATGATTTTAGCACCAATAGCTGCTTGGATAGGTATCACAAACTGATGTTTTGGAATCAACTCCTTTAGTTTTTCGCACATGCGCCGCCCGACATACTCTGCCTTCGAGCGATGAACAAGTGCCGAAAATGCGTCCACATTTTCACTATTCAACTTTATATCCAATTTGACCAAATCTGTTTCACGGTAACCGATAGGATGATAGTCGAACGAAGCATAACCTTTTGAAATAGATTTTAATCTATCATAAAAATCAAATACAATTTCAGCCAAAGGCATTTCGAAAACCAACTCCACACGTTGCGGTGTGAGGTAGTTTTGTTTCATCAAAAAGCCACGTCTATCTAAACACAAACTCATAATTGAGCCGATAAAATCAGGTTTTGTAATGATTTGCGCATTGATAAAAGGTTCTTTTGCGTATTCCAACGACGATGGGTCGGGCAATTCAGCAGGTTGACGCACGATAAATTCCTCTGCATCCCGCTTCGTTGTTTTAGCGTAATACGATACGTTCGGAATTGTCACGATGATGTCTTGGTCAAATTCACGACGCAAACGTTCCGTCACAATTTCAAGATGTAACATGCCTAAAAAGCCACAACGGAATCCAAAACCCAATGCCGCAGACGATTCCGGTTCAAAAACAAGCGACGCATCATTGAGCTGCAACTTCTCCAAAGAGTCGCGCAAATCCTCAAAATCGTCGTTGTCAATCGGATAAACCCCTGCAAAAACCATGGGTTTCACCTCTTCAAACCCTTTTACACCTTCCAAACAAGGGCGCGTTGCTTTCGTTATTGTATCGCCCACCTTAATTTCTTTCGCTGACTTGACACCTGTAATGATATAACCGACATCGCCCGCTTGTAACTCCATTTTTGGCATCAATGTCATTTGCAAAATCCCTATTTCATCAGCGTTATAATCATTGCCTGTGTAAACAAAACGCACCTTATCGCCTTTGCGAAGCGTGCCGTTCATAATGCGATAATAAGCAATAATACCTCGAAATGAGTTGAAAACAGAGTCAAAAACCAAACATTCGAGCGGTGCTTCTGGGTCGCCTTTTGGCGCAGGAATACGATCAACAACAGCCGTCATAATATCTTGAATACCAATACCTGTTTTACCACTTGCTAATACAATATCCTCTCTGTTACAACCGATTAGGTCAATGATTTGGTCAGAAACCTCTTCAATCATAGCCGCTTCCATGTCTATCTTATTGAGAATCGGTATAATTTCAAGATCATGTTCCAATGCCAAAAATAGGTTTGAAATGGTCTGTGCTTGAATACCTTGAGTCGCATCAACAAGCAAAAGCGCACCTTCACAAGCGGCAATAGAACGAGACACCTCATAGCTAAAATCCACGTGACCGGGCGTGTCTATCATATTAAATACGAAGCGTTCGCCATTCGTATGGTCATAATACATCTGAATCGCATGACTTTTGATTGTAATGCCCCGCTCGCGCTCCAAATCCATGTCATCAAGGGCTTGTGACTGCATATCACGCTCTGAAATGGTTTTTGTAAACTCCAACAAACGGTCGGAAAGGGTACTTTTTCCGTGGTCAATGTGTGCAATCACACAAAAGTTGCGAATATTTTTCTGATTACTCATTTAATCTTTATCATTTATCTTCCAAAAAGCGGCGCAAAGATAGCAAAAACTATATCAATACTGAGGGGTCATTTATAGTTTTACAAAACGGATTCTAAAGCCTTTTGTTCGACTCAAAAAGTGAATATAACTTTCATATACGTGTAAGCGAGATTTGGAAAGATTGATTTGAGAACAAAACTCAAAACATGAGATTTTTTCATCTTAAAAAAAAATAATAATATAAACCTAATTTCGAACGAAATTGAGTAGAACTTACAACGAAAAAATGGCTGATAACAATACAAAGACTACGTTTCATAAAACCATCAACAATACATACACTTTTCATAAAACCTTATAAGACAACGATTTCTTTAAAAATAAAAAAATAAAATTTAATAAATTTATAATTTATAGTGAAAGAATAAAAGCTGAAAGACATTTGTTACCACATGTTTTTTTTTATTTTTTGTTAAAAATAATATTCAATAAACTTGCAATTTAAATTCAAAAAACAAGTAACCCCTGAAAAAGAGATTTTTTCAAAATCAGATCCGATAAAGCATTGAAAATCAACTAAATCCCTTATTTGGTGGTAGTTTTATACTCTTTAAACAGATAATTGACAGCTTGAGTGGGAAAAATATTTTTAAAAAAACTTTACAAAAACCCTTTTTTCTATCGAAAAATAACCCCACCTTTGCACTCCACGATATGAAACACAACTGGACAACGATGCCACTTCCAACCCACATGGAAGTTTATAATTTAAGCGAGTTTTAAATATTACATGAGAAATTTTACTGCGCTCGGCTTACACGCACACCAGCAATTTTAAAAAAAAATTAATGAACAGAGGCTGAAAATGCCCCCTAATAATTTGCTGAAAATATGAATAAGGACTGTACTACAGTATGGGATAGCTGTCTCCGTACAATACGGCGGAATGTTAATGCCCAAAGTTTTAAAACATGGTTCGATCCGATTAAGCCGGTCAGGCTCGAAGGCATGTCATTAACCATACAAGTACCCAATAAATTCTTCTACGAATGGTTAGAAGAGCATTATGTTGCGCTGCTTAAAACCACCATTCGTCAAGAACTTGGTGAAAAAGGGCGGCTCGAATATCAAATTATGAATGGTGCACAGCAGCAAAACCAAGCGGCTACAACTTCGCCAGCCCCCTCAGTATCTAAAAGAGAATCAAGCGACTCAAATACCAACACACCCGAAAGCCTGAATACGGATAATATCAAAAACCCATTTGTCATTCCAGGTATTCGGCGCATAAAGGTTGACCCACAACTCAACCAAAACTACGGTTTCGATAACTTTATCGAAGGCGATTGCAACCGTTTGTCACGTTCAGCAGGTTTAGCAGTAGCCAAAAAACCAGGTGGCACGGCTTTCAATCCTTTGTTCATTTTTGGCGGTGTCGGTCTTGGCAAAACGCATCTGGCGCAAGCCATCGGTAACGAAATCGTTCGCAGAGAAGACGGAAAAAACGTCCTATATGTATCGTGCGAAAAATTTGGTAACCAAGTTATTCAATCCATAAAGAATAATGCAGTCGGCGATTTGGTCAATTTTTATCAAATGATTGACGTGCTTATCGTTGACGATATTCAGTTTTTGTCGGGTAAAAACAAAACGCAGGAAATCTTTTTCCACATTTTCAACCAGCTTCACCAAACGGGCAAACAGTTGGTTTTTACGTGCGACAAAGCACCTAAAGACCTCGACGGCATGGAAGAACGCCTTATCAGCCGCTTCAAATGGGGCTTGAGTGCTGACTTGCATACGCCCGATTTGGAAACACGTATTGCCATTTTTGAAGCAAAAATGACTATGGAAGGCGTTGATTTGCCTTCAAATGTCACTGAATTTATTTGTTATAACGTTAAAAACAATATTCGCGAATTAGAAGGTGTCCTCATTTCGCTCATTGCTCAATCTATGCTCAATCAACGAAATATTGATATCGAACTCGCAAAAGAGGTTATTAAAAACTTTGTTCAACACATCAATAAAGAAATCACCGTTGACTTTATCAAGCAGATGGTTGCCGACCATTTCAATTTGCCGATTGACAAATTGGCTGCCGAAACGCGCAAACGTCAAATCGTCATCGCCCGTCAATTGTCGATGTATTTGGCAAAAAACATGACCAATTCATCGCTCAAAGCAATCGGCGACCAATTTGGCGGACGTGACCACTCGACGGTCATTCACTCCTGCCGTGCCGTTCAAGACTTGATGGATACAGATGTTATTTTCAAAGACACTGTTTCAGATTTAGAGAAAAAAATTAAGATGAGTTTGAATGGAGGTTGATTTTTAGAAAGAAAAAAACCGCAAAGTGAAGGTCACTTTGCGGTTTTTTTTATACTTTCAAGCCAAATATTTCAATTAAAAAATGCGCAAATAAATGATAATTAAATCCAAACTACCCAATGTCGGCACGACCATTTTTACCACTATGTCAGCCCTTGCAGAGCAGCATCAGGCTATCAATTTGTCGCAAGGCTTCCCCAATTTTGATACGCCCGAAGAGTTAAAAAACTTCGTCAATTTGCACCTACAAAGGGGCATGAATCAATATGCACCGATGGCAGGTATTTTGAAATTAAGAGAAGTTTTGGCAGAAAAAGTACAGACTTTTTATCGCTGCACCGTTGACCCACAAACTGAAATAACGATAACCGCAGGCGGTACACAAGGACTTTTTACCGCTATCGCTGCCTTTA
The DNA here is from genome assembly GCA_043721685.1 of Saprospiraceae bacterium. GTDB lineage: Bacteria > Bacteroidota > Bacteroidia > Chitinophagales > Saprospiraceae > JAAFJT01. The sequence goes on from JAYSQG010000559.1 coordinate 6,523, forward strand.
TTCGTCCCGATGATGAAGTCATTTTGATAGAACCTGCCTACGATTCTTATGCACCAAGTGTCGAAACTTTTGGTGGAAAAGTTGTTGCTTACAGACTTGCCCCCCCTCAGTATAAAATTGATTGGGAAGCCTTTGCGCAGCTTATTACGCCCAAAACAAAGATGATTATCATTAATACGCCGAACAACCCTACAGCCAAGACGTTGATTATCAATGATTTAGAAACACTTGATAAATTAACAGAAGGTACGAATATCCTCGTTTTAAGCGATGAAGTATATGAACATTTGATTTATGATGAACGCCAACATGCCAGCGTTTTACGGTTTCCAGAACTTTTTAAACGCAGCATCGCTTGTTATTCATTTGGTAAAACCTTTCATGCAACAGGTTGGAAAATCGGTTACGTTGTCGCACCCGAATCTTTGATGCGTGAATTTCGAAAGGTACATCAATTCAATGTCTTTTCTGTCAACACACCCGTTCAATATGCCTTAGCCGATTTTTTAGAAGACGAAGACAACTACCTTTATTTATCCGATTTTTATCAAGCTAAAAGAGACTTTTTTCTTGAAAAAATGGCAACCTCTCGCTTGCGTCCTTTGGTTAGTGAAGGCACCTATTTTCAACTATTTGACTATTCACAAATTAGTGATAAAAATGACTTTGAGTTTTGTAAATGGCTTACTACGGACATTGGTGTTGCTGCAATACCTGTTTCGGTCTTTTATACTGAGGGGGCGTATGCCGATGAAAAAATCATTCGTTTGTGCTTTGCCAAAACAGAGAATATGTTGGAAAAAGCAGCGGCAAGGCTTTGTGAGATATGAAAGTGCCTGTCAGCATTTTTATGATAAAAAAAACGGTTATCAAAACACCTCGTTTCGATAACCGTTTTCCCCTTCTCCTGTAATAGGTTTACTTTTGTAAATCATCCATAATAATTCGGTCTTTAAATGTTCTTGTCTCCACCGTCACCTCAATATTCAACTCTTTTAATTGAACATCTTCAATAAACGAAGGCGCGTCAATCATAATGTCGCGTCCTTGATTGTTTTTAGGGAAAGCGATGAAGTCACGAATCGAATTGCTGCCAGACATAACGGCACACAAACGGTCGAAACCAAAGGCAATACCACCATGCGGCGGCGCACCATATTCGAAAGCACCGAGTAAGAAACCGAATTTAGATTCCGCCTCCTCTTCCGTCATGCCCAAGAGTTTGAAGTTTTTAGATTGCAAATCACGGTCATATATCCGAATCGAACCGCCACCAATTTCTACGCCATTCAACACCAAGTCATAAGCATCGGCACGCAAGTTTTTCATCGTTTCGTGGTCGCCATTGAGCATTGAAGGAATTTGCTCGCGTTTTGGCGATGTGAAAGGATGATGCATCGCATAAAAACGCGCTGTCTCCTCGTCCCATTCCAAAAGTGGGAAGTCAACAACCCACAAAGGTTTGAAAACTTCTCGATTACGCAAACCCAAACGGTTGCCCAATTCCAAGCGCAATTCACCCAATTGCTTGCGTGTTTTGTCTGTTTCGCCTGACAAAATGAACAAAATATCGCCTTTTTTCGAACCACATTTTTCTCCCCAAGCCTTGAAATCATCTTCTGAATAAAATTTCGACAATGGTGATTTGATGCTGCCATCTTCTTCAAACTTGACATAAGCCAAACCTTTTGCACCGACTTGCGGACGTTTCACCCAATCCGTCAATTCATTAATCGTCTTGTTTGAATACGTCGAAGCGACCCCCTCAGTATTTATGGCTACAACCAATTCTGCACCATCAAAAACAGGAAAACCTTTGCCTTTTGCCAAGTCATTCAACTCAACGAATTCCATTCCGAAACGGACATCAGGCTTGTCAGAACCGTATTTTGAAGCGGCTTCATCATACGTCATACGTGGAAAATCGGGCAAATCAACGTTCAAACACGTTTTGAAAAGGTGTTTTGTCAAACCTTCAAACGTATTTAAAATATCTTCTTGCGTCACAAACGACATTTCGCAGTCAATTTGAGTGAATTCAGGTTGACGGTCTGCCCGCAAATCTTCATCACGGAAACATTTCACAATTTGGAAATATTTGTCAAACCCCGACACCATCAACAACTGCTTAAACGTCTGTGGCGATTGTGGCAAAGCATAAAACTGCCCCGCATTCATACGGCTCGGCACAACAAAGTCGCGCGCGCCTTCTGGCGTTGATTTTATCAAATTGGGCGTTTCGACCTCGATAAACTGCTCATTTGCCAAGTATTTACGCGTTTCAATCGCTACATTAGAACGGAAAATCAAGTTTTTTTGAATCGCACCACGACGTAAATCCAAATAACGATATTTCATACGAATGTCGTCGCCGCCATCTGTTTCGTCTTTAATGGTAAAAGGTGGTGTTTTTGAGACATTCAAAATCTCCAAAGCCGTTGCTACAACCTCAATATCACCTGTCGGACGGTTTGCATTTTTAGCCGTTCTCTCCCGCACAACGCCTTCAATTTTGACGACAAACTCACGTCCCAAAGTCATCGCTTGCTTATTCAGTGCTTCGTTATTTTCAAAAACGACTTGTGTAATGCCATAACGGTCACGTAAATCCACAAAAGTCATAGGACCAAAAGCGCGAGAAGCGTCCACCCAACCACTTAAAGTGACTGTTTTTTCAACATCTGTCATGCGGAGTTGACCGCAATTATGAGTACGATACATATTCTTATTGATTATTTTTTATTGAATAATGCTTAATTTTTACGATTATCAAGGTGTTTTGTTTATTTAAAAACAATAATCGTTGAAAATGGGTGCAAAATTAAAACAGTTTTAGTGGTAAAAAGCAAAAAGTTCGATAATCTTTCGAGATTATCGAACTTGTCGTCTTGTAACACAGAAACAAAAAGATAAAATACTGATGGGTTTACTTGATTGCAAAATGAGGTGGATGTAAGCCACCCATTTTCAGTAATTTTCGTAGGTTGAAAGTATTAATGCGGTTAAGTTTCAATAAATCAATCGTCGCACGTCCAATAGCTGTAAGACCAACAATATACAAATCATCATCAGTCCATTGAAAATGGTCTGTCCAAATATCTTTTCGAGGGTGATAAAGCCGCACAATTTCCTTAGTTAGCGGGTCTATATGCTCAATTTTATCGCGTTTATTGTTGTTGCAGATGCCACAACTCCGTGCTAAATTGCCTAATTCTGTTTGACCATTCAGAACAATCGGGGTAATGTGTTCATAATGAAAAAAGTCTGTTGAAAAATTAGAAGGTATGACGCAATACTCACAATAGTCTCGTGATAATTCAAGGATTGTGCGTTGAATGGCAACAGGAATATAGATTTTAGACATGCGTAAGTGGTTTCAAACCCAGCGATTCCATGACTTGCGTTAAAGTAACGGCACGAAGTTGTGCCAATTCAATCATGTATTTCACTCGTTGGTTGCGTAGTTTTTCTTCTTTGTTGCCTAAAAGGTCGAATTCGGCGTGTTCTGCATCAGTCATGGTACTTAATTCTAATTTTTCTACCAAAACGTGGTAGCGTTCTGTTTGTGCAGTGTCCAAAACAGTGTTGTTGATTTTATGCAGAAGTTGACGCTCCCGCAAGGCTTTGTCCTGAGTTCTTTTACGAAGTAACATGGCATTGATGTCATTCAGAAAA
>JAYSQG010000560.1:0-19976 GCA_043721685.1 Saprospiraceae bacterium
AGCGATGGATGCGCTCAAAAAAGTCACTTTGGTCAGTGCTGCGCGCCCAGGCATTGTGCGTATGTACAATGCAAATGGTTCTTTAAATGCAGATACGCATAGAAACAACAACCTCCTTTCATTTGATACAGGCAACTTACCGCGTGGGCTTTATTATCTAAACTTCTTCTTTGAAGGTAACAGAAATTTTACAGAACAGATTGAGTTGAATTAAAATAAAGCTGTTGTAGTGAGCCTTCAAAGGCTTACTACAACAGCTTTTGAAATTTATCTCTTTCTAAAGATATCTTTCTCGAATAATATTCAGATGATGCCTTTGATGCCCATAAATGAGATTCACAAGGGCTGCAACAGAGATTTTATTATTGTTCGACAAGCTCTGGCGTTCAAGAGTTTAATTCAGCATTAGTTAATAGTGCAATCGGTGCTACAGATGGCTATCTATCTCTTAGAGGGGCAGAAATTTTACCTCAACCATCTGAGTTAATGATGGAAAGCGATAACCCAAATGTAGATTTACGGAAGTTTGGTCAAGATACTCAAGTGGAAAGCCGTAGACAAGCATTAGCGGCAGATATAAAATTTCTTATAACGAAAGGAAATCTATATTCTGGAATTAAAGGAATCGCTATCGAGAGAGCAGAATCTGCACAATTAGCATATGGTCTCTGTAAAAACCAATTCGCGTTTGGAAATGGCGAGCATAGTTTTGCTCATGAAGTTGGTCATATCTTTGGTGCACAGCATGATAGAGAAAGCAGTTTACCTCCATCTCCATTTGATTTAGACCCTTATCCACATGGATTTAAGAAACCTGTAACTTATAATTATGGTCTTTTTAATTGGGGAATAAAAAGAAAATTAATTGCAACTATTATGGTTGAGGGTAGGCAAGCAGAAGGCTCTGATTTCAATTCAGGTGGTCACAATTTCACGTGGGAAAATATTCTATATTTCTCTAACCCTAATGTTTCTGTATATAATCAACCAATAGGTAGAACAGATAACGCTAATAATTCAAGGAAAATTAGAGAAGTAATACCATTAATACGTTCATTTACAATTGTTCCTGATGAATTTAGAATTTCAATCTAAGTGATATGAACTATGGTTCAGAATTATCAAATTTAAGTTGGATATTTGTGAAATTAACAGTTCAATCAAGCGATAATCAGATAAGAACTGAAAGCCGATATGTTCCTATTTGGATAAATCAATATCCTCTAAGTCCCAATCCTATCGAAAATAATAGAATGACAAATGATAAGAATGATATTGAAGTCATTTATCCAAACCCTGCTTCTGACAAAATAACATTCGATTTTATAAAAGCGAACAATTCTAATGTCCAATTTTTTGTTTATAATAGTCAAGGCAAATTAGTTAACAATAGTAATTTTTCAAAAGGGAATTACAGACAAGATTTAGACGTATCTAAGTTTCCTAACGGTATTTACCTTATTAATGCCATTATTGGTAAAGAAACGATAATCAAAAAATTCATTGTAAATCATTAAAATCTTATTTTTACATGAAAAAAATACTCATAAATATTATAATTTTAATATCCATATTTGCTTTTTTTAATTACGGGTGTAAAAAGAAAACAAAAGGAGATATTTTACCTGAATACCAATATGGTTCTATATCTGGTTTGCAAGTTAATAATTCATTATTTTCAAAAACTAATATGACACTATCTGTTTGGGCTAAAAAATCTAATATTCCAAACTGCCGTAGTGACAATTATAGTTTAGTCATCAATCAAAAATCGAATACAGATTATTATAATGAAAAAATATTCATAGGAAACCTAACTCTTGATAAAAAAGGGACAATTCAATTTTCAGAAACCAATAAATTGTGTGATTCTATACCTTATGTGATGATGAATATTGGCGATGGTGATTTACAGTGGAATGCGTTTTATCCTTTGAAAAATCAAAAAAATACGATTACTTTATCTGAGTATAACAAGAATACTAAAGAAATATCGGGCACTTTTGATGTGACTTTACTTGTAGATTTCGGAACACCTAAATCTCGGTCACTATTTCCAGATACCGTTCATTTGTATAATTGCCAATTTAAGGTGATTGTCAATGATTAAGAGCGTTTTTTATAGTTTGATATTGTCGTAGTTTTTCACGCAGGCTTTATTAACTAAACTTCACTTTTGAAGACAATATATAGTAAATTAAAGTAGCCGTAATGAGCATTTGAAGGCTTACTACGGCTACTTTTGAAATTTATCCTTTCAGAGGTATCTTTCTCGAATAATATTGAGGTGATGCCTTTGATGCCCATAAATGAGATTCACAAGTGCGGCAACAGAGATTTTATTATTATTCGATAATCCCTTTCTTTTCAAGGCTTTTCTATCCAATGTCTTGACAAAAGCAACATTGGCTGTCCTTAAAGCAGTGCCCTCTTTCAAAATATCCTTGATTTTTCGCGCATTCGCATTCGCTACTGGCACATAGACATTTTCATCAAAACCTGCTAAAGCCGTATCATCAGCCCTTGCAAAACGTAAAGCACGGTAAGCAAAAATGCGTTCAGCATCCATCAGGTGGACTAAAATATCCTTTATTGTCCACTTCCCTTCCGCATAACGATACGTCAGTCTTTCTTCGGGCAACGATAATATCAATTGCTCTGTTTCTTTTTGAATGTCCTTCAAATGCTTCAATAAATTGCCATCTTCTGGCACTTGGTTTATGTAGTTTTGAAAATAAGGTGCATAATCACCAACGGTAGGTTTATTAATTTTTCCCATAAAAAAGTTCTTTTTGATTGAAAATGAATAAAATGGTTCAAAATATGATGGTGTTTTACAACATCAAACGCTATTATACTGAGGGGGTCTAAAAAAGCACATTTGAAAATCAAAATAAAGCATTTTATAAACACCATCCTTCGTTTTGTTTATTAATTTTAATTTTGCAACTTAAAAATACGTCTTAAACAGTAACATTTTTACCTATTTCTATGAAAAACTATTGTCTTTTTGTATTGCTTTCTACTCTATTTCTTAGTTGCTCTCACGCACAGCCCCCCCTCAGTATTCAAACCGCAAATGACTACGTTCCGCCCTACAAAGGCGCGTTTGGTTATGGTTCAAACATGGGTTATTATTCGCCACATACCGACGAAGAAATTGCTGATTTCGCAGCCAAGGCAGGTGTTCAAACCCTACGTCCAGCCATGTTTGCCTATTTTGTCGAACAGTGGGGCTACGATATACGTGTTCCTGCCTTCCAACATTATGCGTCGCTGGGCATGAAAGACCACGTTATGTTTATTGGTTATCCATCGAAAGCACAGCGCGACAATACGATTTATTGCGACAAAGACTCGTCAGTGCTTTTTGCCAATATGTACGAACCGATTTGGGACAATGGTGAGAATGGTACGCCTGTCAATGATAAGAACTTTTATGCATTGTATGTTTGGAAAACGGTTAAAACTTACGGAAAATGGGTCAAGTTTTGGGAAATTTGGAACGAACCAGACTATGCCAACACCTACAAAACCATGTTGCCAGCAGGAACACCCGGCTCATGGTGGAACGCCAATCCCGACCCATGCGAGTATGCGCTTCACGCGCCTATCCAACAGTATATCCGTATGATGCGCATCAGTTATGAAGTTATCAAAAAAATAGATCCAACGGCTTATGTTTGCACAGGTGGCATCGGTTTTCCGAGTTTTTTAGATGTCCTTTGTCGTCAAACGGACAATCCAAACGGCGGCGGTGTGACCCCTCAGTATCCACTGAAAGGTGGTGCATATTTTGACGTTTTGAGCTATCATTCTTATCCACACATTGATGGTTCGGTGCGTGAATGGAGCGACAAAATCAATGGTTTTGAGCAATATCGCCATTCTGACCGCGCTGTTCAAGGCGTTTTTAAAAGAAAAACAGAGTTTGAAAACGTTTTGAAAAAATATGGTTATAACGGTGCAACCTATCCTAAAAAGCATTTTATCATCACAGAATCAAATATTCCTGCCAAAGAATTTGATGAATTTATGGGCAGCTATGAGGCGCAACGCAATTTTTTGATGAAATGCCTTGTCAAATCGCAAGCCAATGGGTTGTTACAATTCCATGTTTACAGTGTGGCACAACTCAAAGAATATGATGAAGCACACAATGAATTTGACCTCATGGGCTTGTTCAGTCCGCTTGAACATACACCTAATGATAAGGTCAAAATTCAAGAATCAGGCATTGCGTATGCCACAACATCTGAAATACTGAGGGGGTATCGCTATGATGCTTTCGAAACAGAAAACCTCAATTTACCACCTGAAATAGATGGCGCAACCTTCAAAAACGACACAACGGGTGATTTTATCTATTGCCTTTGGGCGAAAACGAATACAGACCTTTCAGAAGAAGCAGAGTTGACTTATACCTTTTCAGCAACCCTTGATATGACACATGTACAGAGGCGTTTGTGGAATTATTCGCAGTCAAATGACGCTCAAATTCTAAGTTCAAAAAATGTCAAATTGACTGGGACGCCTACTTTTTTCAGAAAAGGGCAATTAGAATTATATAAAATGTCTGAAAAGGAAACGTTTTATTGTTTTCAAAGCTCCGCCACAAATGAGTTTTTCATTAATTATCGGCTCGATAAGGCTGCTATCGCTGACCTTAAAATCTTTGACGTTAACAATAAAAAGTACATTCAACTATTTGATAATCAAGAAACTGAAGCAGGTGTGCATCAATTTCGTGTCAATACAGAGAGGTATACCAAAGGGATTTATATTGTTCAATTAGGGATTGGGACGCAGATGTTTAACAAGAAGTTTTATGTGGCAAAATAGAATAATCAGATTTTAAGACAATAGGAACAAAGACGATAAAACACATCTCGGTCTTATCGTCTTTGTTCTTATTGTCTTAAAATCTCAATCTTTCTCTGTATGTCTTGAAGATGAAGAAGAACCGCTGCGATAACGTCCCCATGAGAAGCCAAATTTAAGATTCGCTTGCCCATAAAAGCCTGAGAATGATTTATCTGTATATTTAGTAAAATCGGAATCCATAACAGCGCGATAGCCCACCATGACATCTAAGTGGCACCAACGAGTCAAGTTCGCCTCAAGACCAACGGCGGGTTGCAACATAAAAACCTTATCTCTTTGTTCGCCTGTCACATCCAATCTGCCTGAACCAATGCCCAAACTAATATTAGGATGAATAGGGCGATAAGAACTCGGTGTAAAACCTACAAGTAGGCTGTTTGAGCGCAACGAAAAAGAGTTTGTATTGTCGAGACGTTGGTCTTTAATATCGTAATGCAAACCACCAACATAGAGTTTTTTACCAAATTCCAAAGCCCAAATACCGCCATTATAACCCGAGTATTTGCTATCGAATTGCCCCATATTGTAAGTCCAACCGCCCCAAGCACCTGAAAAACCAAGCCCTTGTTCACCAATAATGGTTTCTTCACGTTGTGCAAAAAGAGATGAGGTCGCTGCGAGAATCATAAGCATTGCAAATAACTTTTTCATATTCTAAATTTTTTTTAAAGTGACTAATGATTTTTTTAACTGTATATCAGAAAGACATTTCAAAGTTAATAACCCCTATCTTTGAAGCAATAAAAAAGTCAAGGCTTAACGAAACCTTGACTTTTTGCCTTTTTCTTTAACAATTCCTTTATAAAAAGGGTTCAAAACGCCTTATTAATCATCATTCATCATTCTGTAAGGAATACGTTGAACGATTGAACGTCCCAAAGTCACCTCATCGGCATATTCCAACTCGCCACCAAACGAAATGCCCCGCGCTAGGGTTGACACTTTAACTTCATGTAAACTCAATTTTTTTGAGACATAATATATTGTCGTATCGCCCTCAATCGTTGGCGAAACGGCCATGATAATTTCTTTAATTTCGCGTTGTGTAACCCTATCCATCAAAGAATCAATGTTCAAATCCTGTGGACCAACACCTTCAATGGGCGAAATAACACCACCCAATATATGATACAGACCTCGAAATTGCCCCGTTTCTTCAACTGCCATAACATCCCGAATGCCTTCGACGACCATCACAGTTGTGCGGTCACGACGCATATCCAAGCAAACGCTACAGACATCAGCATCAGCAATATTATGACAAATACCACACGTTTTAATGCCGGAGCGCATCCGCAACAAGGCGTTAGCGAACCCCTCAGTATTTTCGTTGGGTTGTTTGACGAGATGAAGCACAAGGCGCAAGGCTGTTTTACGACCAATACCCGGTAAAGACGCAAAGCCATTAACGGCTTCTTCAATAAGTTTAGATGAAAAATTCATTCTGAAAATATATAATTCAGTTTTACAAATATTTATGAATCAATTAGTTACGTTGCAGTATTTGAAATTTCAATTTTGAAATTTTCTTTACACCAATACCCATTTCCAAATATCACCATCTTCTGGATCTATGAGTGCTTCTACAAATTGAAATCCTAATTTTTTCAATACGGATACTGAGGGGTTCTCATGCGCCAATGTATGCGCCATTATTTTTTTTACTTTCTCATGTTGCAAAGCGAAATCTATCAAGCCTTGTGCTGTTTCGGTGGCTAAACCTTGTAGTCTATAAGAGGCTTCAATTTCGTAACCGATTTCAATTGAGCCTTCATCATCGGGCGCACCTTTATAGCCACAAGTACCTAAAAGTCGTCTATCTGCTTTGTGAATGATGAAAAAACTACCCCAATAATTGCCGTTTTCTTTAAAAGACGCATAAAAAAAAGGCAAAGCATCTGCCATATCAGCAAAAGTCGTCCATGCTGTCGGCGTTTCTACGTCTAAGAGTTGTCCTAATTTTATAAGGTTTTCCTCAAAAATAGCTTGAAAATGAGCCTCATTCCAGCGAATCAATCGCAATCGTGAAGTTTCAATCATTTAGTTTTAAATTTTGAACAAAAGTAAACAAAGTATTAAGATTAAAGCATCACTATCTGACTTTTTTGATCGGTTGATTTTTTTGACTCTAAAGGGTCAATTTGTGTTTTTGTTAAAGTATCTTTGCCATCATTTTAAGAATAAAAAACTTAATTTTTAATGAAATCCAATTATTATCCAACCAAAAATATAAACAGATATGGCTGAAGTAATCGTTATGCCGCGTTTAAGTGACTCGATGGAAGAAGGTGAAATCGTCGTTTGGCATAAAAACGTAGGCGATAAAGTCGAAAAAGGCGACTTATTAGCTGAAATTAATTCCGACAAAGCAACTATGGACTTTGAAAGTCCAAAGACGGGTACTGTCCTTTTTGCCGCTAAGGTAGGCGACAAACTACTTGTAGGCACCCCCTTGGTCGTCATTGGCAATCCAGGCGAAGCTTATGAACATTTGTTGGGCGATAGTGCCTCTGCTGTGTCTTCTAATGGCGCATCAGCAGCACCTGCACCTGTTGCACCAACACCACAACCTGTTCAAACGGTAGCCACAGCACCTGTTGCGACCCCCTCAGTAGCTGTCGTTGAAACGCATGATACGAGCCGCATTTTTGCTTCTCCTTTGGCAAAAGAAATGGCGAAAGCCGCAGGTATCGCTATACAAAACATTCAAGGTTCAGGTGACAGTGGTCGCATCGTGAAAAGAGATATTGAGACAGCTCTTACAAAAGTGAGTACAGCTCCAGCAGTGTCCGTAGCACCGCAAGTGGCTGCAAAAGTGGCCCCCTCAGTATCTTTCGGCTCAGAAAGCTTTGAAGACCAACCGCTTACAAGTATGCGGAAAATTATTGCGAAACGTTTGAGCGAAAGTATGTTTACGGCACCGCATTTCTATTTGTCAATGGAAATCAATATGGATAAAGCGACAGAGTTGAGAAAACAACTCAATGAAGTAGCTGCACCTATTAAGATTTCTTTCAACGACCTTGTTGTCAAGGCTTGTGCGGTTGCTTTACGCAATCATCCTGTCATCAACTCTTCTTGGATGGGTGATTTTATCCGTCAAAACAATCATATCAATGTAGGTGTAGCTGTTGCGGTCAATCAAGCATTATTCGTACCTGTTATTCGTCACGCAGATATGAAATCATTGGGACAAATCAGTACTGAAGTTCGTGAACTCGCTGGCAAAGCCAAGGGAGGGAAGTTACAACTGCCTGAAATGCAAGGCAATACGTTTACTATTTCTAACTTAGGTATGTTCGACATCGAACAATTTACGGCAATCATCAATCCACCTGACGCTTGTATTTTGGCAGTTGGTTCGATTATGCAAAAGCCTATTGTCAAAAATGGTGAAATCGTTGTCGGCAGTATGATGAAAGTACAATTGTCTTGCGACCACCGCGTCGTTGACGGTGCGACAGGTGCTCAATTTTTACAACAATTGAAAGGCATTTTAGAAGACCCAATTCGTCTTTTAGTGTGATATAAAATATTGAATAGCAATAGCTTAAAAACAAAAAACGCTGTTCTGAACTTTCAGACAGCGTTTTTCGTTTAGTAGGATATAAATATAAATAATGAAAAAAACCATAGTTTTAGGCGCAACGCCAAACCCCGACCGATATGCTTATCAAGCGACAAAAAAGCTGAAAAAGTATGGACATGAAGTCATACCCTTAGGCATTCGGAAAGGTGAAATCGAAGGTATAAAAATTGAAAACAGCACCCCTCAGTATGAAGGCGTAGATACGATTACATTGTACCTAAATCCTGATTTACAAAAACCTTATTACGATTATATTCTTTCATTAAAACCCAAACGCATCATTTTTAATCCTGGAACGGAAAATTTTGAGCTGGTTCGTTTGGCAAAAGAGCAAGGTATTGAAACTGAAATGGCGTGTACATTGGTCATGTTATCCGTAGGCAATTATTGACCCCTCAGTAAATTACGTGTTTTTTCAAGTTCATACAAAGAGAAAAGGCTTCTCAGCATAACACTGAAAAGCCTTTTTCTATTTCGATAAATCAGAATTAATAACCTGATTTATTTCCTTTGTAAGATTTTTTCTTTATTGTAGCAGGTGCGCTCATTTCTGTTTCAGTCGTTGCAACTTTGAACTCAACGCGACGATTCATTACTGAATTGCCACTAGTTGGAACAAGTGTATTGTCCTCACCTTGATATGTCAATACAAGACGATTGCGGTCAACGCCAAAACGCTTTACAAGAGTTTCGATAGCTGATTGAGCACGGCGATAAGAAAGTCCTTGATTGTAACCATCAGAAGCCAACTTATCTGTGAAGCCTGTAACTGCAACTTTGATTGTTGAATTCACTTTCATAACAGAAGCGACTGCTGCAAGATTACCATATTCCGATGTCTTGATAGACGAGCTATTAAGGTCGAAATGTACCATTGGTAAGAACCAATCAGCCATACTAGGTGCAGCTTTAGTTTCACCTAAAGAGGCTTTAAACTTAGCCAATTGAGCATCAACGATGCGATTAACATCAGCTTCAGTCACATAAGCAGGTTTTGGAACCATAGCAACACCATTGTTGTCAACTTTGTAACCAATTGGAGAGAACGGTTCTTTGTCCTTATAGTCAGGGTAACCGTCACTGTCGCTGTCAAGCGCAACACCGCGTGTATCTACACGTGCACCAGCAGGAGAGTCTTTCTCTTGGTCAATCATGTCAATAACACCGTCACCGTCAGTATCCGTTGGATCATACTTAGGACGAGCTTTCAATTCAGCAATGTCAGCATTCACTTGGTCAGCTGGTCCAGCCCACCACAATGGCATTGTTTGCTTGTTTTTCGCACCGATGTTGAAACCTAAACGAAGGTTTGTTAAACTGCTGAAATCACGAGCATTGACCTGAAAAGCATCCATTAAGTCCGCACGTTTGCCAAAAAGAGTCATTATTTTTTCTTCAATAGAAAAACTCATCTTGTCATTGATACGGAATGAGATACCTGCACCTGCAATTACACTTGGTGCGACTTTGCCTGTGTTACGATCTCCAGGAAGAACAAACTCTTGCTCGCCTGTTTTAATACCACTTAAGTTTTTGGGATTAGTGACATTAACTTGTGTGTTAAGGTAAGATGCGCCAACACCACCGAACACATAAGGATTGACCTTTCTCGCACCATTGTCCCAACGTCCGTTGTTAAGAGAAATGACCAACTGCAGATCGCCAGACAAAGCAGACGTCTTTGCTGAGTTGAAAAAGCGAGGGTCATTACCAAAACCATTACGAACTTCTTGACCACCATAAGAGTAATCAGCTTTGTTAGGTGTTTCTGAGTTCAGTTGTTGGAAACCAACATCTGCGCGTAATGAGAAAGTGTAATCGAGTGCTTTACGTAGGCTTAAGCCTATGCCTATACCCGGTTTTGCTTTAAGGTCACCTATCATATAAGATAGACCCGCGTTGACACCCAATTCGGTTTGATTATTAGGTGCAAAAAAGCCGTATTGGGCTTTGCTGTCTTGGCTTGCTGCCATCTTTTGAGCAGAAGCACTTGTGATGCTCAATACCACAAGTAAAAGAGATAAAACTGAATAAATGTTCCTTGTCATAGGGTTGAAACTTTGGTGAATTAATAATTAGTATTCAATGAATTAAAATATGAAAAAATAATTTGCTTACAAAAGTATCTACTTTTCTGTTATGTCACAAATTTTTTGAAGTTTTTTTATTTTTTATTTAATATATTGTATAAAACAAGCAAGTTTTTTCTGTTGATAGGCAATTAGTTTACCAAAACGGGTTCATTTATTGGCATTTCTTCTCAACATAATTTAAAAATTATTTTTTGAAGCTTCATACACATCGAAAATGGTTCGGTGTAATAGACTTGTTTATATTGAAAGAGTCACTTTTTCTCTTAAATCTAAAGCTACAGTTAAGTTAAATTTTAGGTATCTAGTTTTGTGTATTTACTTTTTCGTTTTCATTTCAAAAATGTTTCATTTCTGCAAACAAAAATAAAATAAAATTAGATAAAGAGCTTTCTGCGCCTATTATTAATCGGAACTTTCTAAATTTGCCACAAAGTATAAAATACTTTTTCAATTAACAAAATTTACAGTGACGATTTTAAAGTTCTGTTGTTTTTTCCTACTTTATTCATTTTTTTACAAAAAAAACACGATTCTCATAGAAAAATACATATAACAATGAAAATTGCTACTTTTAAAAAAAATATGACAAAAATATTTTTCCTATTCACCCTCTCTTTATATTATCCTTTTTTTTCTTTTGCACAAACGGATATTGCGGTCAAAAATTTACAAAAACATATTGCGTATTTGGCTTCCGATAAACTCGAAGGACGTGGTACAGGGTCGACAGGCGAACGAAAAGCCGCTAAATACATCGCAAAGCAATTCAAAAAAATTGGCTTAAAACCTGCAGGTACTGAGGGGTCGTACTTTCATAATTACAGTTTCAAAAAAATGTCTAACCCTCATGCCACCGAAGATCCGAATGCACCTGCCATCCAAAGTCAAAATGTTGTTGGTTTTCTCGACAACGGGGCTGATGTCACAATAATCGTTGGTGCGCACTATGATCACCTCGGTCTTGGTCATGATAAAAACTCTCTTGATGCCAACCCTGATGGTAAAATTCACAATGGCGCAGATGATAACGCTAGCGGCACAGCAGGTGTGATTGAATTAGCTCGTTTTTTTTCGAAGAACAATAAAAAAGAACCTTTTAACTTCCTTTTTGTTTGTTTCTCAGGTGAGGAACTCGGCTTAATTGGTTCTAAAAAATTTGCAGAGACCCCCTCAGTATCCGTTGACAAAATTAACTACATGGTCAATATGGATATGATTGGACGCTATCGGTCAGACAAAGGTTTAATCGTTCATGGCTATGGTACTTCACCACTTTGGGGTAAAATGCTGGAAATAATTCCAACGAATATTAAAATTATTCCCGATTCGTCAGGTGTTGGACCATCCGATTTTACATCGTTTTATTTGAAAAAACTGCCTGTTTTGGGCTTTTTTACAGGCCAACACAGCGATTACCACAAACCAAGTGATGATGCAAATTTGATAAATTATGATGGCGAAAAGCACGTTCTATTGTACATCGCCCGCATCATTGAAGCCACTTGTACATTTCCAAAAATGGCATTTTCGGAAACCAGAAATTCGCAAAGTGAATCTCGTTCTTTCAAAGTGACGATGGGTGTCATGCCTGATTATGCTTTTGACAAAAAAGGAATGAGAATTGATGGTGTCACAGAAGGTAAACCCGCTTACAAGGCAGGGATAAAAACGGGAGATATAGTCTTAAAAATAGGCGATTTTGAGGTAAAAGACGTGTATGGTTATATGGATGGTTTAGCAAAATTTAAAAAAGGAGATACAACCAAAGTTGTTATTCGACGTGGAAATGAAGACTTAACGCTTGATATTACTTTTTAATTCAAAAATTCAAAAGGAATGACAGAGTTTACGATAACGACACCCGCCGTTCTTTTTCCAGCTATTTCATTATTGATTTTAGCTTATATGAATAAGTTTTTGGCTATTACAACTTTGATTCGGAAGTTGAAAGATAAGTATATTCAAGACGAAGATGAGAACATATTGCCACAGCTTCGCAACCTACGTCGGCGCATGATTATCATTCGAAATATGCAATGGTTAGCCGTTTTTGCTCTGTTTTTATGTATTTTAAGTATCTATTTTGTCTTTGAAAATCAACAGGTTACTGCTAAAAACCTTTTTGTAGCGGGTATGATTTCTTTATTGTCTTCTCTTTTTTTATCGCTGCGTGAAATCCACTTAAGCATTGTCTCCATCGGTTTAGAGTTGAAAGACGTGGAACATCATTTGAAAGAGAAAAAAAGCTTTCTACGTAAAATCGAAGAATTCGAGTTATAGAACAAGCAACTATGGTCATAAAAACACGTGGCATCATCTTACGCACCGTCAAATATTCTGAAACGAGTATCATTGCAGACATTTATACTGAGGGGGTCGGTTTGCGCTCTTACATCATAAGTGGGGTGCGCACGCAACGGTCAAAAGTGGCTATCGGTTTGCTGCAAGTCATGTCCCTCGTTGATATTGTGGCTTATGATGCGCCCGCAAAGTTGAATCGTATCAAAGAAATACACGCAGCCCATGTTTACACCGCATTGCCTTTTGATATTCGACGCTCTTCAATTGGGCTGTTTATGGCAGAGGTTGCACGGCGAACGATTCGAGAATCGGAGGAAAATGGAGAATTATTCGCTTTTTTGTTTGATATTTTTAAATATTT
This sequence comes from Saprospiraceae bacterium, assembly GCA_043721685.1. GTDB lineage: Bacteria > Bacteroidota > Bacteroidia > Chitinophagales > Saprospiraceae > JAAFJT01. The sequence continues at coordinate 13,229 of JAYSQG010000560.1, forward strand.
AGATGAGACAACAGAGCGTTTTGCCAATTTACATCTCTCTTTTTTACTTGAATTGTCAGGACATTTAGGCTTTTGCCCGCATGAAGGCGATTATACTGAGGGGTCTGTTTTTGATTTAAAAAGTGGTGTTTTTACACATAATACCATTGGTCATTCCCATTTTTTAAATGAAAATTTGACAAAAATACTGAGGGGTCTTCTTTCAACGTCCTGGACTCAATCGCATTTAGTAGCAATCAATCATGAGGAACGCAGACAACTGATAGGTGAGCTATTGAAATTTTATCAATTCCATTTGGATAACTTTCCAGACATTAACTCTTTCAAAATATTTCAAGAAATTTTTTAGCAAGACCTTTGCTTTTTAAAAACACAAAGCGTTTTTCAGCGTTTCCTGTTTATAGTGTTTATTTTTGCTCATAAAACTTCATTGTTTGATATTAAAATCCATCACATGAAACATCTTTTACTTATAATTCTCTTCGCAAACGCTTTTATACTGAGGGGTCAAAGTCAAGTCACTTTGACTATTACGCCAGGTATTGTCAACTCATCAGTACACCCCGATTCTTTTGAAACAAGAGGTAAAGCGACTTTAAAAAATACATCAAGCCAAACCAAACGCATCGTTTGGCAACGCAATATTATTAGTATGCCAAATGGTTGGCAATCATTGGTTTGTGATATCAATCAATGTTGGACAAGTGGGGTCAATGCCTCGCCCGATACCATTGTTTTGGCTGCGAACGGCTCAAGCAACCTTGATGCTTATATCCGTCCTAATCAAATTTCAGGTTCTGCAACGATTGAATTGAAAGCAACAGAAGTCGGCAATGCCGCAAATACTGTAACGGGCAGGTACTTGTTTACAACGACAACCAGTTCTCGTGAGGTGAGTAAAAGCAGTAGTACAATTAAAATTTATCCCAATCCGACAACAGATTATTTTATGTTGAATGACGATTCAGATGTTATAGACCGTATCGTCATTTACAATATCATTGGGCGGCAAGTACGGAACTACAACGTTGCCAATAATTATAAGTATTGGGTCAATGACTTGCCCGAAGGTTTCTACATTATTCGATTGTTGAATGACAGTGGGAATACGGTTAAGACCATTCGGTTGAATAAATCGAAGGTGAAAGCTTAGGTTTACTTTTGAAAATGAAGATTGCAGGCAACTTGTTTATGAAAACCCACGTGTTCGTATGTAGGTTTTACGTTCAAAACTGTTTGTAATCATTATAAATAATTCGGCGAACCACTGACTTTGATGATAGAAGTCAGTGGTTTTCTGCTTTTTTGAACGTAAATTTGCGCAAAAATTAATTTTTTTTTTCATCATTAAAATATTAAAACATGAAACCCATCCATATAGTCGCTATCATCGTCATCGCTGGCGGCGTCGCTGCCCTCACTTTACAAGCAAAAGATGTTGCCACTTACGCTACTTTTGGCGATGCAAAAGTGGCTACCGAAAAAGTAAAAGTCGCTGGTAAACTCATCAAGGACAAACCGATGATTTATGAGCCGACAAAAGATGCCAATAAATTCAGCTTTTACCTCGAAGATACGCAAGGACAGGAAGTACCTGTTTTGCTTTTGAAAGCGAAACCACAGGACTTTGAGTTATCAGAACAGGTCGTCGTAACAGGCGAAATGCAAAATGGTACTTTCGTTGCCAATGAAGTGTTGATGAAATGTCCTTCAAAATACAAAGACGAAGAAATTTACATGAAGAAAAAATAAATTGCTGTATTGTTGGATTGCTGTATTGTTAAATTGTTGTATAAACAATATAGCAATCCAACAATACAACAATTTAGCCATCCAACCATTTAATAATGCAACCAGACAATTCATAAATGAATGAAATTCAATACATTGGAGAGAATTTACTGCCTCGCCAAATCGGTCATATAGCCGTTGTTTTAAGTTTTGTGGCGGCACTTGTCGCTATGCTTTCCTATTTTTTTGCGACGCAACAGCAAAATAAAGACATTAATACTGTTGAGGGACGAAATCCCGATTCTATCGGGAAGGGGGGCGCTTCATGGCAACGATTGGGTCGTTGGTCTTTTAGCGTTCATGGTGTTGCAGTTTTGACCATCATCGGTTCCATTTTTTATGTGATGATATCAAAGCGGTTTGAGTATTTCTATGCTCATTCGCACGTTGATACGGACTTACCTTTTAAGTACGTTTTTGCGGCTTTTTGGGAAGGACAAGAAGGTAGCTTCTTGTTATGGATGTTTTGGCACGTCGGGCTTGGGGCGTTCATTATACTGAGGGGGGCAATTCAAAATTCAAAAATCAAAACTAAAAACTCAGTAACTGACTCACCCTTCGCATCTGTTTGGGAGAATCCTGTTATTGCAACGCTCGCCTGCGTACAAGTCTTTTTGTCTTCCATGATATTAGGTTTGCATTTTGGATGGGGCGAACACATTCTCAAATGGGGTAGTAATCCTATTTTGTTGCTTCGAGAAGCCAATGATGCGCCTATTTTTCAGCAAGCGGACTATGTGGCTAAGATGGCAAAAACGGCTAAAGGCTTAAATCCTTTGCTCCAAAACTATTGGATGACGATACACCCGCCGACTTTGTTTTTGGGTTTTGCCTCTACAACAATACCTTTTTGCTTTGCGATTGCTGGGCTTTGGACAAAAAAATATTCTGAATGGCTGCGTCCAGCCATGCCGTTTGTGCTTTTTTCAGCAACGATACTCGGCACAGGCGTTCTCATGGGCGGTGCTTGGGCTTATGAAGCATTGAGTTTCAATGGTTACTGGGCTTGGGATCCTGTTGAGAATATGTCACTTGTTCCGTGGTTGGTGATGGTTGCGGGACTGCATACACATTTGGTAGCCCGTTCAACAGGTCATTCGGTGCGCGCAACTTTTATGTTTTATTTATTGAGTTTTTTATTGGTTTTATATTCAACTTTCCTCACACGTTCAGGCATTTTGGGCGATACATCGGCTCATGCGTTTACTGAAATGGGATTGGAGTGGCAACTCGTTTTGTTCCAAATGTTTTTCCTCGTTGGCGGTTTGTATTTGTTTTTTAAGAATTATAAAAAAATACCTAATCCAACAAAAGAGGAAGCCGTTTCGAGCCGTGAGTTCTGGTTGTTCATCGGTTCGTTGGTCTTAATTTTATCGGTTGTTTTGATTTCCTTTACGACTTCTTTACCTGTTTTCAATTCGATTCTAACGTATTTCGACCCAACCGCAAAGAAATTTGCTGCACCAGTTGACTCTATTGGGCATTACAATAAAACACAGTTGTGGATCGGTGTTTTCTTAGGTTTACTATCCGCTTGTACCCAATTTTTGAGGTATAAAGAGTTTAATTTTGTTAACTATCGGTCAACTGTACTTAAACATTTAGGCATTTCAGCGGCTCTGTCAGTTGGTTTGACTTTATTGCTATTAGGTTGGATTCAAGCGAGTAATGTATGGCAATATATTTTACTGCTTTTTGCAGGTATTTTCACAGTTGTTGCCAATTTGGATTATTTGATTAGTTTCCTTCGGAAAAATATCAGCGCGGCGGGTTCTGCATTTTCGCATATCGGTTTTGGCTTATTGATTATTGGCATTATGGCTTCAGGCATCAATAAAAATTGGATTTCTAAGAACCGTTTTGCAATGGAAAGTCTGATAAGTTTTTCAGAAGAGCAATTTGGTAAGAATATTTTGTTGATGAAAGGACTGCCTTTACCAACTGAAACAGGTTGGGAAATGGTCTATGAATCGGACACGGCTTATGCCAATCGTCGTGATTTCACCTTGAAAATTCGAAAAAAATCGGCTGATATGAAGTCGAATGTGGATTCTTTTGTCGTGCATCCTTATATTTTGTACGATAAAAGAACAGGGAAAATTGCTTCAACGAACCCTGATACACGCCACTTTTTGACTTATGATGTATTCAGTCACATCGCTGCTTTACCGCCAACAGAGCAAGACCCTGAAATTGCCCACCAAATGGAGGACAGTTTGAAATATCGTCCTTTCGACATTCCGTTGGGTACACTCACAGCAATAAAACCTGACTTAACTAAGACCCCTCAGTATTCGGTCATTGTTGAAGGTATTAATTCAAAACCTTCTCATCCGAAATACAAAGCGGAGGAAAAAGATATTGCTGTAGGTATAAAACTGAAAATATTTAAGGAACATTCCGATAAATTCGGAGAAGGAGTTGATTCCGTTTTTGAAGCGGAGCCTATTGTCTTGTTACGTGATGAAAATGTCTATCAATTGCCAGTAACGGTCAATCAATTGGGCTTGCGTATTAGAGCAGAATCAGAGGTTTTTGACCGTTTGTTTATGCAACAAAAGGATTTGGTGTATAAAAACTATATTTTTGAACAAGGACAGACCTTGAAAATAGGGGATACACAGGTCACTTTTGAGAATGTAAACCCTTCACCAAAGGTTGAAAACTTCACACTTGAACCTAAGGATTTGGCTTTTTCAGCCAATTTAAAGATTGTCAAACAGGACAAAACAGGTGATAGTTTTTATACTGCAGCCCCTGTTTATGTGATTCGAGGTACAACGCCTATTCCTTTGAAAGCGGATATTCCTGAAATCGGTATGCACTTTGCGATTGCCAAAGTGAATCCTGAAACAAAGCAAATTACGATTAGTGTGGCACAAGGTTCGCCTACAAAAATACCGATTTCGATTGCGGAAGATGCACCGCGCACAGATTATATTGTTTTGGAAGCGACGGTGAATCCGGGTATCAATTTGGTTTGGATTGGTTCGATTATGATGCTTTTTGGTTTAGGAATGGCGATGGTTTATCGGATACGGAAAGGATAATTTAATGGTGAATGGTGAATGGTGAATTTGCTAAATCTAAATGGTGAATAACTTTTATTGAGAAAATACTGAGGGGGCTACTCTTAGATAAAATATTGATTTTTAAGGCATTACTACTTTCCACAGATTTCAGATTTGTGGAAAGTTTTTTTTTAAATTGAAAAGCCCCTCACCCACCTGAACGGGTAAAGGGGCCATCCCAAAAACCAATATCTTTATTTAATGAATAATGGATAGTTGATAATGAAGTTGATTATCAACTATTCATTATCAACTAATTTTTATATCTTTTTTTCTTTTTTTCTGTTGGCGATTGTGCTTGAGATTGCTTGCGATTGAATTCCAAACCAAGTGTAATTTCATGAGCCTGACGACTATACGTTTTCACTTCTGCCAGCGAGCTGTTGTAAGCGTAATATATTTGGAAAAAATCCTGCTTTGTTCCGACCATCAAGCCAATATTTCCCGTATTGCCTGGACGCATGGACACGCCAAGCAAAAACTTATCATCAAAGAAGCGCGCAACCATGTTTAAATCTACTTCAAAAGGTGATTGATACACTTTACGAGCGACCAATGAGGGCTCAAAGCTCATTCTGTCCATGACGATTTTATAACCACCAGAAAAAATGAACTGTTTGAGGAAAGACCTTTCTTTTGCTATTGAATCGTTTGATACCACGCCCAAACGTGCACGAATAAGGTTTGGCAACGCCAAGCTCAATGTCGCTTTATCATTGATAATCGCATAACCGCCTGCTGTTGCATCGAAAAACGAGGCATTTTTCATATTAGCTTCAACAATGCGGTCACCTGCCTCAAAAAATGGGTTTTGGCTAACTGACCCATCAATACGGGTAGAATGAAACTCGGTTGAAAAGCCAAAGCCTGCTTTAAAACCTCTTTTAGAATCGTCATAATGATAGGCATAAGACAATTGAGCGCGGGTGCGGTTAAGGACACCAAATTTTTCACTCAACACCAAAGCGCCGAGTCCGACATTTTGTGCTATTGGCGCATTCGCACTGAGTGCATAAGTCGTTGGCTGTCCAGGGAAGCCTGTCCATTGATTGCGGAGATGTCCAAAAAGTTGATATTTACCTGATGCACCTGAAAATGCAGGATTGATCAAGACGGGATTGATGAGATAATGTCCAAAAACCGCTTCGTCTTGTGCTGATACTTTAGCTATGAAAGCCGTTGCAAGCAATATAATGAGTAATGATTTTTTCATTTTATTGAAATTTTATTAGATTTAGGATATTAGGATGATAAGATATTAGAATATTGAGCTGTTTTTTATAAAAATACTGAGGGGGGTACTTTTCTTAAAAACAACTCAATATCCTAATATCCTAAATCCCATTTATTGACGAACAATTGTTACAGTGCCTTTGCCTAAAACGGGTTGTCCTGCTGAATCATTTGCTTTCATGATGTACATATAGACACCTTCGGGCAGTTGTTTACCAGTCGTTCCGTCTTGATCATTGCCTTTCCATAGTTCGCTGATATAATTGTCTTTTGAATAGACTAATTGTCCCCAACGGCTATAGACTTCAAGTCGAATGTTTTTTAGGTCGCAGCTATTGATTTTGAACGCCTCGTTACGGCTGTCGTCATTAGGCGATAGCACAGACGAACCAATGAGACACTCAACATCTAATACAAATTCTTTTTCTGCTGTGGCAACACAGCCGTTTCGGTCGGAAAGGATAAGATAAACCGTTCCAGATTTTGTAACGGATATTTTCTTAGCCGTATCGCTACTTGGTATCCAACGAATAGAGTAAGGTGTGACACCACCCGCAATGATGGCATTTGCCGTTTTTGTTTTTGAGTCCCCTTCAATGGACGCAGTAAGTTTGGCAGGTTCAGTCAAAATGGCACGCGCAGTACACGTTTTA
>JAYSQG010000561.1:0-3700 GCA_043721685.1 Saprospiraceae bacterium
AGCGATGGATGCGCTCAAAAAAGTCACTTTGGTCAGTGCTGCGCGCCCAGGCATTGTGCGTATGTACAATGCAAATGGTTCTTTAAATGCAGATACGCACCGAAATAACAACCTCCTTTCATTTGATACAGGCAATTTACCACGTGGACTTTATTATCTCAATTTCTTCTTTGAAGGTAACAGAAATTTTACAGAACAGATTGAATTAAACTAAACATGTTAAAAATTAGAAAGGCTACCGAATTGCACTGATAGACAGCATCACAGCAAACGGTAGCCTTTCTTGTTTTATATAATGTTAAAGGCTGTTTCACACTTCATTTTAGGTATCAACTCATTGAAACGTTATCATAAGAAACAGCGCGTTTCGATTTTTCAACCAATATTTAATAACCCTCAAAACGAGAATACATAAGATTCCCTTAGCTTTGCATCAAAAATCTAAGACAATGCTTGAAAAAATAAAAAGTAATTTCGTTTTCATCGTCCTATTTGCCTTCGCTGTTTATTCAATTGGGCGTTATTTTTATAAAAAACCTGACGTTATCAATGGCGAAGTTGCCCCTAAAATTGTTTCCATACAACGCAATGGCGAGTTATTTGACCTTTCGTCTTTGAAAGGGCATTATGTCCTCCTCGATTTCTGGGGCAGTTGGTGCGGTCCTTGTATTCAAGAAATGCCACAACTTAAAGCCTTGAATGCCAAATATTTAGGTAAAAAATTCACAGATGCCACAGGGTTTAACATCGTAAGCGTCGGTATTGAACAAGACCGAGACCGTTGGTTGTCAGCAATCGAACAATTGGGTATCGGAGACTTTATCCACGTCAGCGATTTTCAAAATTTGGATTCACCACTTGCCAAAGCTTACGGTGTGCGGGTCATACCCACCAAATTTCTGTTGAATACTGAGGGGATCATTATAGGTGTCAATCAATCCATTGAGGAGATTGAAAAAGTGTTAGATTCCAAAGTTTTGAAATAAACGAATGTCATAACTCGTTTTCACATTCGTATTAAATTCTAACTTTGCGCTTCAAATCTGATGTATGGAAAATAATGACAATCTTGTAGGCGTACTCGTCACGCTTTTTCGATATAAAAAACCCATTTTATGGGCAACTTTGGCGACATTCGTTGGCACTGCCTTGATTTCTTTCATGTTTTTGGACAATTACTATACGTCAACGACGACGTTTTATCCCCTCAGTTCCGATGTCTTTAAACCTGAGCAGATGTTTGGGTCGTCGCAAAAAGACATGGAATATTATGGTGGCGAAGAAGACGTTGACCGCTTGCTTACCATTGCCCAATCGGGCGAATTGTATGATTTTTTAATCAAAAAATACAGTTTATACCAACATTACAAGATAGATACGACGAATGAGCAAGCTGCTTTTAAGGTACGTGAAGCCCTTGAAGGTCTTTACGAAGTTAAAAAAACCAAGCACAACGCCATAGAAATCTCCGTCGAAGACAAAGACCGACGCTTAGCTGCCGACATGGCAAATGCGGCACGCGACAAAGTTGATGAAATTGCTCAACGTTTGGTACGTGAAATTCAAGCCAATCTGATTCGCGCTTACGAAACGAGTTTTATTGAAAAAGACAAATTGCTGCATGGTGTAGGCGACTCCTTGATGTTGTTGCGTGAAAGCTATGGCGTAATTGACCCTGAAACGCAAACCGAAGCCGTTACAAAGGTCTCAGTCGAAGCACAAGGCAATTATATACGGAGTAAAGCCAAACTCGACATGCTGAAAAACAACCCCTCAGTGTCAAAAGATACGATTGCCCTCCTGCAAGCGACCTTGAAAGGTTATGAGGAAGAAACCAAAAACAACGATGTAATGATGAAAAAGTATAACGCAGGCTATAATTCGGTCAGCGTTTTGAAGCAAATATATGAACAAGAGCGCAATCAAATTAGCAAGGACAAACAACGTTATACACAACTGAAAGTCGCTTTTGAAACCAAAGTTCAAGCCTTAAAACTCTTTGAAACTGCAGCAGTTCCAGTCGTCAAATCACGTCCGAAACGTTCCATTTTGGTCATCAGTGCCACCTTAATTGTCTTCATTTTGAGCCTAATCGGTGCTTTATTGATGGACAATTACCGCGAAGTCAATTGGAACGAAATCAAATCCGCCTCTGCAAATGGCTCTACAAAAGCACGTAAAAAGACGGCAATTGGATTTATTAAGAAAGATATCTAATGACGATTGATAACAAAAGCATTTTCACGGCTTATGCAGCCATAACCGTCGTCAGTTTGCTTGCAGCCGTTGGCTTTGAGAGCATTTTTCCTGCGGCAATTCCCGCTGTTTTGCTTGTGGCTTATGTAGCAGTTGTTGATTTTAGAAGCCTTTTTTTCCTCCTTTTGGCGTGCATTCCGCTCTCCGTCGAATACACTTTTCCGAATGGTTTTGGTACAGATTTACCGACCGAACCGCTTATGGTGGGCTTAATGCTTGTCTATTTTTTTTATGTCGCAAAAAGCGGTTTTATACTGAGGGGGGGATTATTTCTACGTCATCCGATTACTTTACTCATCATTTTGTCGCTGGCATGGGCTTTTGTGGCAACCTTAAATTCCTTAGATGTTTTCCTTTCGGTCAAATATCTTTTGGCGAAAATATGGTATGTCGTAACCTTTTTCTTTCTGGGCGGTGTCATTTTGAAAGAAAAAAAGGACATTAAACGTTTCTTTTGGACAATTTTTATACCCCTCAGTATAGCCGTCATTATTACTACCATTCGTCATGCGGCAGTCGGTTTTTCGTTTCATGATGTCAATTATGTCATGGAACCAATGTTTCGCAATCACGTGGCTTATGGCTGTATTTTAGCCATTTTCCTACCTTTTATCATCCTCGCTTTGACATGGAAACCGCGTAGTTCTACAACTAAATGGTTGTTAATCAGTGGTTTAATCTTGTTTTTATTAGCCATTCAATTGTCCTTCACACGTGCCGCTTATGGCGCAGTCTTAGGCGCAGGTGCATTTTATTATATTGTGAAACATCGTTTAACACGTTATGTCGTTGCCGCGGTCATTATTGTCCTCATCGGTTTCGTTGGTTATATATCGAGTGATAATAAATACCTCGATTATGCCCCTCGTTTTGATAAAGCTATTACGCATCAAAATTTTGATAACTTGTTGGAAGCCACTGCAAAAGGCGAAGATGTATCAACGATGGAACGGGTTTATCGGTGGGTAGCAGGTTTTCAGATGGTGACGCATAGACCTTTGACAGGTTTTGGTCCGAACAATTTCTACGATTATTATAAGTCTTATACCGTTACAAAATTCAAAACGTATGTGAGTGACAATCCCGATGGCTCGACGGTTCATTGTTATTATTTGCTAATGGCTATTGAACAAGGCATTCCAGGTATGCTCATCTTTTTTGCACTCATTTTTTATGTTTTACTGAGGGGGGAGAAAATTTATCACAAAGCGACTGAACGTTGGCAACGCCAAACAGCTATGGCAACGCTGCTCTCTTTTGTCACTATTTTGATTTTAATATTGATCAATGATTTGATTGAAACGGATAAAATAGGGTCTTTCTTTTTTATGAATTTGGCGATTTTGGTCAATTTGGATATTTTGACCACTGATAAGGCTGATTAATATTGTTTTTTTTTGAACACAGATTTAACTGATTTGCGTGATTTACGCTGATTTTTTTG
>JAYSQG010000562.1:0-8361 GCA_043721685.1 Saprospiraceae bacterium
CGGCGCTACGCACCTTAGAAAAATGGCTTGATTTACTTTTCTATAAACGGTGTCAGCCCTAACGGGCTTAAAATAAAACAATGCGTAACATGAGTTAATAAGTGTACGCTCGCGGCGTTTTGTACTGAATATGATTTGATACAAAATCTGTGTGTAAGTACTCATTGATGTTTGATTTTTAAAAATGAATTAATGAATTTTTGCTGAAAAATATTTTAAAACTCCGAAGGAGTTTAACACGAATAAATAACCACAAACATAATTATTCATGTTGAACTCCTTCGGAGTTAGGAGACATTTCGTCTTCATTTTCTATTCATGTTAAACTCCTTCGGAGTTGGGAGACATTTCGTCTTCATTTTCTATTCATGTTGAACTCCTTCGGAGTTAGGAGACATTTCGTCTTCATTTTCTATTCATGTTAAACTCCTTCGGAGTTAGAGTTTTTTTTTCTCAATTATTCTATTCGTGTTGAATCCCTTTGGGATTTTACGCTATTTTATACAATTCATTCTCCAATTCTTGCACCGCCGCCAAATATTGTGCTTTGTTGCCAAACGCTTTAATAATTTCCATAGGCGAACCAAAATCCGTCAAAGGATGAACCCGCAAAACGTCCATACTTTCGATATTGGTAATGCCTTCGTCGGCATATTTATCCAATAAAACGTCTAAGACTTTGCGGGCTTGTTCGCCGTATTTGGTGAAATAATTGCGTTTTTTGACATTATTAGCCCTTTCTTTTCGTGTTAAAGCCAAGTAGATTTCATAACTTTTATCAATTTGTCGGTTTTTAACAACCGTCATTTTGTCTTTAAAATGTTTAAAATCGCCGCGTTTTGTTTGGTCAATCAAAGCGTTTCTATCTGCCAAAAACAAAATGCGTTTCTTCGCCCCACTTTTCCAAAGCCTGTGAATGATTTGAAAAGCCGTATAAGTTTTGCCTGTGCCTGTTGCCATGACCAGAATGATTCTATCTTGTCCTTTGGCAATGGCTTCAATGGTTCTATTGACCGCAATTTGTTGGTAATAACGGGGTTTGCGGTTTGAGCCATCAAAATAATAATCTTGCGAAGCCATTTTTTCAGCGGCAGGTGTGGTGATGCCTTTGAATTTTTTATATTTTTCCCAAAGCTGTTCGGGCGTAGGAAAGTTATCCATACTCAATTCAGTTTCAATACTGGCATCGGTTGCCGTTCTGTCATGAAACAGAAAGCCATCGCCATTGCTGCTAAACACACAAGGAATGTCCAAAATGCGGGCATATTCCAAAGCCTGTTGTATCCCAGCACGGACAGAGAGGTTGTTCTCTTTGGCTTCAATAATGGCAATAGGAATATTAGGTTTGTAGTAGAGGATATAGTCTGCCCGTTTTTGTTTACCGCGCGCTGTGAGATTGCCATGGACATAAATTTTACCGCCGGTAAAAGACACTTCTTCTAAAAGTTGTGTCATTTTGTTCCAACCCGCTTTTTCTACTGAGGGGGTAATAAATTTTGTGCAAATATCGCGTTCTGATAAGGTTTTTTTGTCAATCATGATTGAAGGCAATTGGTGTTGGGAAATACGAATGTGAAGAACAGATAGAAAAGAGTTAAACACATCGCAAATAAAACGATTCTTCCCCATCCAACAAAACAAACCCCCACAAATCTTCACATTCAAATAATAAAAAAGCCCATAAATAAAAAAAGTATTCTTTTCCACAAAAAAAACGCCTACACGTCAATGTATATTTCAAATTGGCATAAGTTTTGTTAATATATAAACAACACAAGAACAAGTGTTTGGTGTGCGATTTTAGTGTTTAGACATCAAAAAAAGAAACCGATTGCTAAACGAAACCTAGAGGACAACGATGCAGCACCCATACACTACAGTTTAAAAACTAGATTCTAAAACGACGGTCTTACAGCTCATTTTTTCGGCTTCACAAAGGTTGAAGTCGGTTTATTCGGATGATTGAAGGCACTACAGCATGCTTAATTTTTGTTTCTATTTGAATTTGAAACGCTTATCCGCTTTAAATTTTTACTACTATTCGAATTTGAAACGCTTATTCGCCTTAAATTTTTACTACTATTCGAATTTGAAACGCTTATCCACCTTATTTTTTTGCTACTATTCGAATTTGAAACGCTTATCCAACAGCGGTTTTAGATTCAATTGGGTAAAGATTGGGCTATTCAATACGACGAATCTGTTGCTGTTTTGTTCTTTTCCTTCTCTCATTGTAGGTATTTATTAGGGTCTTTTGACCGATTTTATCATTTTTTTATCATCATTTTAACCATTATCATTATGATAACAACATCTTATAGTTGCTCGCAAGCCGAGCTGTATGAACTATGTCGCAAAGGTTGGCAACTCTGCGACGACAATCTGGCGGTTTTTACTGCCTACAAACCCAAGTATGTGCAGACACTCATCAATGATTGTCTGACAGCCATCAACACCGCCGAACTAATGGACGACTCGAAAGCCCGTTATGCCCGTGCGCAAAACTTGCGACTTGACCTCGTTGACAAAAAAGATGATGTTTTGGACTGTTTCCAACATTTGAAAGGGTATATCGAAGATGCCTATCGCGGAGAAAAAGTCAAGACGATGATTTCGGCTGCTGGTCAGCAATATTATACCAAAGTAAGTTCGTGCAGTTGGGTCAACGTGACTGCTATGTTGAATGCGATGGGCCCATTTGTTACCAACAACTTGTCCGATTTGACCGCAGACAACAATATGCCCGCCGATTTCGGTACGCGCATCACCACTTTGAAGTCTGAATTTGATGCCTTGTACAAGAGTTGGAGCGAAGCCGATGTCGCTGCTTCAAACGACACGGACGCAAAAATCACGATTAACAACACGCTTGACAGTCTATTGAAAACGATGTTGTCGGATGCCCAAAAGGTTTTTAGAAAAGATGCCGTGATGGCTGAAAAGTTTAGCGTTAGCGACTTGATGACGCAAGTGCGTGGCACTCGTCCGTCGGGCATCAACGGCAAGACCATCAACAGTGTGAACAAGATGGCGATTGTAAACGCTCAAATCACTATTGTTGAACTCGGTATCGTACTGAAAAGCGATGAGAACGGACTGTTTAAACTCACACCCATGGCGCTTGGCAAATATACAGTCATCATTGAAGCTGCTGGCTTCGAGACGGTGACGTTGACAAAATATGAGATTAAATTGAGTGTGATGAATCGGTTGATTGTGAAGATGAAGGGGGTGGAGCGTTTGGTGGCGGCGTGATTCCAAGTGACGGGGTGACTTGACAAGTGACGGGGTGACTTCAAGTCACCCCGTCACTTGATTACTTTACCACAAACCGCAACCCCACAAACCCCCGCATCCTTTGCAAAGGCGCATAATTATAAGTCGGGTCAAAAGAATAACCATTTGGATTGTCTAAATCAGCGGTTTTGTTGAAAGGGTCAAACGGTCGCATAATCGGATTTTTGGGTATAAAATTCAAAAGATTTTTGATACCGCCGTAAAGTTGAACGCCATTTTTAAACGTTTTCGTCACTTGCATATTCGCCAGACAAAACCACGGCGAATGATCGGGACGGAAATCGTTTTCTTGAACGGGCAGCAACATCGGACTGTAAACATTGCCTGTAACATCTACAACAATATGCGATTTGAAGGTATAAGACAGTGAAAATACCGCAGATACTGAGGGGACCTGAACAGGTTTTGTTTTTTCACTGACGTTAAAATCATTGGTTTCTACTTGATATACATCGAGGAGCGTTGCGCCTAAGGTCGCTTTGAAAGGATTGTCAAAATTGAAATCGGTATTGAAACTCATACCCCTTGCCACAGCAAAACCATTCAAGTTTTCGAACCAAATTTCTTTGTCGTTTTTGAAATAATCCGCCATGATTCTATTCGTAAAATATGTATAAAACAATGCGGCATCTATGGCAACGTAGCCATGCCGATGTGTCAAGGTTGTGTTGTAATTCAGATTGACATTGTACGATTGTTCAGGTTTTAGATTTGACCCAATGACGATACGCCGCGCACCATTGAATGCCCGTTCATCTTCTGAAAACAAATTGACAACACGATAGCCATTACCCAAACCTAAACGAAACGTATTGGTTGGATTCACTGCCCATTTCCAATTCAAACGAGGCGAAAAGATGCTACCATGTTTGGAATTAAAATCATAGCGCACACCTGCCAAAAGTGTATGTTTATCAGAAAAACGCATTTCATCTTGTAGGAAAATACCCGGCAACCATGTTTTTGACGGTTGATTGATAGGGTTTAATGTATCTTCTGAACGGGTCAATGCCGAGTTGTCGTCATAATTCGTATAGCGCAAAGCCGTTCCCAACAACATATCATGGATTTTACTGAGGGGTTTGTTCCAAGTCATTTGCGCAAAGCCGATTTGTTGTGTTGCCAAAAAAGGGCGGTTGCCATAAACCGAATTTTGGTCATGGAAATTGTAGGAGTATTGAAATTTGACTTTTTCTTTCACAGGTAAATCATACACGCCAATGAGTTCAAAACGATTGGTCGTTATCTGTTCGCCATAAACATCAGAACCGCCGCGATGCTCGTTTTGCCAATTCATTTCGCCGCCAAAACGGTCTTCATAGACGTACCGCAGTGCGAAATTTGTTTGTTTATCATCATCTCTTTTGAATTGCCATTTATTAAAAACAGAAACCCTTTTTTGTAGCGTGACATCCGTAAAGTTATCGTTATTGATGTCCCATCTTTTTTGAAAATTGAAGACATTGGTACTCAAAAGGCTTGTTGCACGACCGATTTTGAACTTTGTTGCAGCATCTAAACCCATTTCAGCATACGATGTTCCATTAATATCCACACTCAAACGGGGCGATTTATCGGCTTGTTTTGTAATGACGTTTATCAAGCCACCGACAGCCTCTGACCCATACAAAGTGGAACTGGGTCCTTTGATGATTTCAATCCGTTCCACCATCGAGTTGGGAATCCCCATCAATCCATAGACCGTCGAGAGTGCGCTGACGATGGGCATCCCGTCAATCATCACCATTGTGTAGCCGCCTTCCATGCCGTTGATGTGGATGTCGCCTGTGTTGCAGACATTACAACTAATGGTAGGCTGCACACCGTTGACCATGCCCATAGATTCAAAGAGATTGGGTGTCGGATTCTTTAAAAACAGCTTAGGCGTAATGATGTCAATCGGCACAGCGGATTGTGAACGAGAAACTTCTTTCATTGTGCCTGTGATAACGACTTCCTCCAATTTATCATCAGACAGATTGAGTAAGATATTGACTGTCAATATTTTATCCGCACTTTTTATACTTATTTTTTGTTCTTTCTTTAGAAAGCCTACGGCAGTAACGACTAAAGTATAGTCACCTGATGGTACATTTTCTATCACATACCCCCCCTCAGTATCAGAGGCATTTCCAATGTTTTTTTTGGCTAAAAAGACATTCGCAAAGGGGACAGGCTTGCCTTCAGAGTCTTTGATGATGCCTTGTATTTGTGCATTTTGTGAAAAAAGGCTCACAGAAATGAGTGTCAAAAAGGAGAGTAGTATATATTTCATTGTTTGCATTTTTAATAATCTAATGCAAAGTTATGATTATTATGAAAATATTTTTAGATTAGACTAAAAATATTTTCATTATCAACAAATAGGTAACAATTGTCGAGACAATTAGGGTTTATATCCTAAATTTTTACTTAGTTCGCTAAAAGGATTGAACTTTGTGACACTATTCTGACTTTACTGTTTTCTGATAAAAATTAAAACACCGGACTCAATTTCAAATTTTGAACAATGAAAAAACTAAACTTCTCAATCTATTTTTTACTCATAACGGCTTTGTCTTTTGCTCAAAACCCTATGGGTGGCGCTGGCGGCGGAATGCCTAAAGGAATGACGATAACTGGGCGTATATATGGCAAAGTGGTTGACGAAACGACAAAAAAGCCGCTTGAGTTTGTTTCTATTGTCGCTTTTCGTCCTTTGGGTCGCCGCGATTCGATTGTTGGTGGTATGTTAACCTTTGAAAATGGTGAATTCAGTATTGACAATTTACCGATAGGCGGTATCAAGATGAAAATTTCGTTGATTGGTTATAAAGACATCATCAAACAGGTCAATTTGTTTCCACCTGATTTAGAAGTGGACATGGGCAACTTGCAGTTACTATATGATTCCAAAGTCTTAAAAGAATTAGAAGTCACTGGTCAAAAGACGACGATGCAATTGGGTCTTGACAAAAAGATTTTTAATGTGGATAAAAACATCACGACTACAGGCGGCACAGCCGAAGACGTTCTGAAATCTGTCCCCTCAGTAACCGTTGATGCGGACGGTTCTGCTAAGTTGCGGAACAATGCCACAAAGATTTATGTGGATGGACGACCGACTTTGATGAATATCAATCAGATTCCTGCCGACCAAATTGACAATATCGAGGTTATTTCTAACCCTTCTGCAAAGTATGAAGCGGAGAGTTCAGGTGGTATTATCAATATTGTTTTGAAGAAAAATAAGAAGCCTGGTTATAATGGTTTTTTGAGTGCGGGTATTGGCACAGGCAAGCGGTACAATGGCATGGCGAATTTGAATATCAAGGAAGGACGTTCCAACGTGACGGCTTTTTATAATTTCAATAGAACGCTTAACCCAACTAATGGCTACTCCAATCGGACGTTTTTCTCATCTTCAGCACCGTATAAAGATTTTAATCAACAAACAGAGACGAAGTTTGACAACCTTTTTCAAATCGGTCGTTTGCAATGGGATTACAATATATCGAATCGGAACATGTTGAGTTTGGCAGGCATGTATATCAATGGTGTTTTCAACATTGGTTCTGACCAAAATTATGAGTACAAGAACGCTTCTGGGGCGCAATTACTGAGGGGGGTGTTTCAGCAACGTCCAGAGAATGAATTTAAAAACTATATGGTTCAAGCGACTTGGAAAAAGACCTTTCCAAAGAAAGGAAAGGAATTGATAACTGACTTGACCTATGGTTTTGGTGGTTCAAACAATGACGCGAATTGGACACGAACAATTTTAAAGCCTACGGGAGGAGAAGCTGCACCGACTCAAAAAATTAATATTGGCGGTGGCAACGAAGGACAACAAGTGACTTTTCAAATGGATTTTACAAATCCTATTAACGATTCGACTAAAGTAGAAATGGGTGTGCGGAGTTATTGGAACAATAGAACGCAGGATTATTTATACAATCTTTACGATTACACAACGGCAAAGTATATCCAGCAAAACGCTTATTCTCAAAACACAGATGTCAGCGATATGATCAATGCCGCTTATGTCACTTATGGTTCAAAGTGGTCGGGTATTGGTTATCAACTCGGTATGCGTTTTGAGCAATCGCGTTTGGAGGGAACAAGTAAGTTGGAAAATCAACCTTCCTTTGGTTATGATTATCCGAAATCTGCTAGTGATTTGCTTAATGCGTTGTTCCCCGCAGTATATTTGAGTAAAAAACTCAATAAAACAGAAGAAGTACAAGCCAATTTTAGTCGTAAAATCAATCGTCCTAATTTTTACCAACTTATGCCGATTATTATGGGAGCCGATGCCGAAAATATTCGGATTGGCAATCCTGCTTTAGCTCCTGAATTTATTAATTTGGCAGAGTTTAATTACAGTAAAATCTGGAAATCTAATAATTGGTTGGCATCGGTCTATTTACGAGGTGAAGAAAATCCTATCACAACCATTATCACGCCTGTTGATTCAACCTCAACGGTTCGTAAAACAACTTTTATCAATGGTAAATCTGCTACTCGTTATGGTATGGATAATATCTTAAAATTGACTTTAGCTAAGGATTTAGAACTCACAACCAACATTAATGTGTTCAACCTTAGAATTGAAGCCAATAATCAGACGAATAAAGGTTGGGCATACAATGGCAAATTTAACTTAACTTATAAATTGCCTAAAAAACTCAAAGCTTTCTCATTGCAATTCCAAGGCAGTTATGAAAGTGACCAGATTATTGCTCAAGGCACACGTAAAGGTATTGCTTTTGCCGATTTTGCCGTGAAATACACATTTTGGAAAATGGCTAACTTGACCTTGCAAGTGAATGATTTGACGAATTCGAGAAGAGAGGTTTTATATCTGTCTGATGCCACTTTTACACAAGAAAGTATGCGTCGTCGTGATTTACGCTATATAAAATTGACTTTCCAAATGCCTTTTGGTAAAATGGATGCTTCGATATTTCGCAAAGCTAAGGATGCACGTCGAAACAATAATAATACACAAGATATGCAGCCTGATTTTTAGAACACAGATTTGACTGATTTACGCTGATTTACACAGATTCTTTTAAAAAGGGA
>JAYSQG010000563.1:0-6603 GCA_043721685.1 Saprospiraceae bacterium
GAAAGCCTTTTATTTTGGTGCTTTTTCGTCGCTTTGCTATCATGTACCGATGGCGAACAGGGTTTGTATTCCTTTCACAATCTTAAAATAATAACAAACTAATGAAAAAGTTCTTATTGACTTTGTGCGTAAGCACCCCTTCAGTAAAAGGCATCTACACAGCCCTTTTTATCTTAATTTTATCTACATCGGCTTTTGCTCTACTAAGTACAATCACTAAAGGAGACAATACGATGATTTTTATTGTAAATGGATTATTTACTATTATTTTACTCATTTTATTTTATTCCTCAAATACTATGATTACTAAACTATTTTCAGTATTAGGAGTGGTTTTATTCTTTTTACCACTACTTTTTTATGGAACAGAAAAAATTATTAGCACTGAGCGATATTACTTTCTTCAATTTTTGGTCATAGGATTTATAATAGGTATCATTTTGATGGCAATTGAAATCTTTAAAAAGCCAATTTGACTCTGTTGTCCAGTTGGTACTACTCAAATAAGATTGATAGGTTCTGAAAATGTCAACGGGGCACCACGTGTTGTTAATGTGTCAGTTTACCGCTGGCGATGGATATTAGTCAATTTAACCACGCTCGTTAAATAAAAACATGGCGAAGCTGGGTTCGGTATTTTCACCGAACTCACCTATTGAAAGGGGGTCTTTGACCCCGCAATATTGACTTATACTGAGGGGGTGAAATGCACCGAATCATTCAACAACAAAACAAAAAAAAGATGAAAAAAATAATATTACTCTTTATATACATCGCTATCGCCAGCAGCCTATACGGACAGGCGCAAAGACGCGATACTGTTGTGCTGTCGGTCTATAACAGTAACCAACGCTTTATGCTCTATCCGATGCCCTTCGGCAAGGATAAGCCCGATGTGGACTTTACCGCCAAAATGGTGCTTGCCCTTGACACCATACAGGTCATGGAAACGGCTACAAGAAAGGACTCGACAGGCAAATATCCCAAACGGATGGTCACACAACGCCAATGTTGTAAGCTGCCCAAAGACAGCTTGACAGGTAAAGTCGCTTTGCTCTATATGAACCCAGACTGTGATGTGAGTACACAGGTCTATAATGCTCAAAAGTCGGGTGCGATAGCGGTTATTCTTATCCACAGTACAAACAACCGCGACAGTGTGGAACTGCCGAAACAAGGCGCAAATCAGGTGCGTTATGATGATGCGAGTAAAATACGTATCCCGTGTTTCACCGTCCGCAAAGGCATAGGTGATAAGTTGACAATGATGTTGCCCTCGTTAGTCGGCATCCAACGCCCAAGAGCGAATGTTGACCCCCAATCGTCCGTTGTGTCTAATAATCCGCCCGTTGCAACAACAACTGCAAAAACAAAAGATAAAATAACGGATGCCGATGCCACAATAGAGACAGATTTGTTCAACAACACAAGCTTTGGCAAAGAAGGTTTTTCTATATCACCCAATCCTACCCGCAACCAAGCGAATGTCACGTATCAATTCACAAACCCCACAGACGTAACGATAGAAGCCAAAACTGCTTCTGGACAAGTGATTTTCTCTCGAATACTGAGGGGTGCAACGGTCGGCAATGTGGAGATACCAACGGTTGATTATCCGAATGGTACATACTTCGTGACGCTGCAATATGGGAAGGAAGTGAAGACGAAGAAGTTAGTGGTGCGACATTGATTGCTACGGAATGGCAAAAATGGCATGACAAAACGAAAAGTGGTAAGTTCTGGAAAATTTGGTAATAAAAGCAAGCGGCACAATACCCCTCAGTATTGTGCCGCTTGCTTTTATTGCTCTTTGCCTCTTGTTTATTCGTCTTTAAAATTCCAAAGTGTCAAAAATCCTGTATGGAAATTACCCTCCCTGAAATCCTTATTTTGCATCAGTTTTTGATGAAAAGGAACGGTTGTTTTAACACCTTCGACGATGAACTCATCTAATGCCCTTTCCATTTTTCGGATACATTCCTCCCGCGATTGAGCGCGGACTATGAGTTTGGCAATCATTGAATCATAATAAGGTGGTATCGTATAGCCCGCATACGCATGTGTGTCAACACGTACACCATGACCTTTGGGCGTATGGAAAGACGTAATTTTACCTGGACTTGGGCGGAAATCCATAAAAGGGTCTTCTGCATTGATGCGACACTCCATCGCAAACATTTTTGGCAAATAGTCTTTACCTGAAATCCTTTCGCCCGCAGCTATTTTTATTTGCTCTTTGATGAGGTCGAAGTCAATGATTTCTTCCGTTACAGGATGCTCTACTTGAATCCGTGTATTCATTTCCATAAAATAGAAATTACGGTATTTATCCACTAAGAACTCAACAGTGCCTACACCTTCGTAGTTGATAACTTGCGCCGCTTTACGTGCCGCTTCACCCATCGTTGTCCGCAATTCTTCGGTCATAAAGGGCGAAGGAGCTTCTTCAATCAGCTTTTGATGCCTTCTTTGAATCGAGCAATCGCGTTCTGACAAGTGGCAGACGTTTCCGTATTGGTCGCCAGCAATTTGAAACTCGATGTGGCGTGGTTCTTCGATGTATTTTTCAATATAAACACCGTCGTTGCTAAAAGAGGCTTTGGCTTCGACACGCGCCATATTCCAATTGCTTTCAAACTCTTCGACATTACGGACGATGCGCATACCTTTGCCACCACCGCCAGCCGTTGCCTTGATGATGACTGGGAAACCAATTTTAGCTGAAATCTCTTTACCTTCTTTTACATCAAGTACCAAGCCATCTGAACCGGGTATAACAGGCACACCTGCCTTAATCATTGTTTCTTTAGCCGTCACTTTGTCACCCATCATACGGATATGATAAGGTGTTGGACCGATGAATTTTACGCCATATTCCGTGCATATTTCACAAAAATCAGCATTTTCTGATAAGAAACCATAGCCTGGGTGTATCGCATCGGCATTCGTAATTTCAACTGCAGCCATCAAACGTGACACATTTAGGTAAGACTCTTTCGAAGAAGGTGGACCGATACAAACCGCTTCATCTGCAAACCGAACGTGCAATGAGTCACGGTCTGCCGTCGAGTAAACAGCTACAGTCTTAATGCCCATTTCCTTACAGGTGCGGATGATACGCAGGGCTATTTCGCCACGATTGGCTATGAGTATTTTTTTGAACATAATTCTCTGAATGATGAATTATGAATGATGAATGATCATTTATCATTCATCATTCATCATTAAAAAAGATTACCCTTTTGGGTCAACGAGATATAGGACTTGGTCATACTCAACGGGCGAGGCATCGTCAATGCAGATTTTAACAATCTTACCTTGCACTTCCGATTCAATTTCGTTGAAAAGTTTCATCGCTTCGACAATACAAACGACCTGACCTTTTTCCACTTTATCGCCTACTTTGATATAAGCCGGCTTGTCCGTACCTGCTGAACGATAGAATGTACCGACTATGGGCGATTTAATTTCCAAAAAATTGCCCCCCTCAGTAACGGCGGGTGCAGGCGCAGGTGTAGCAGAATCTGCTGCTGCTGAAAAAGGTGCCGGTACCGCAGTAGCAACCGCAGGTGCAGCAGCAAGAGGTGCAGGTGCAGCAACAGGTGCAGCAGTCGTGTGGTAAATCTGTTGCTTACCACTACTGTATTTTGATGTGCGAATGGTGATTTTCTGATCACCATCTTCGAGCCGAAACTCCGCAAGGTCACTTTTATTAATGAGCTGTATAAGAGACTTGATTTCTTCGAATGTCATAATTTGGTTGATTTTTCTTTATCAATAATTAAACAATATTTGCATGAATAAGACGAAAGGCAGTTTTCATTTGGCAATTATAGGGAAATTATTTGATTCCAAATAAAATATACCAGTCGAAATCTGCCTTTTTTCGTTACTCGTTATTGGTTACTCGTTATTCGTCCTTACGAATAACGAGTAACCAATAACGAATTACTTATTTACACGCTCCATATAGTCACGTGTTTCTGAGTTGATTTTGATTTTATCACCTGTATTGATAAACAAAGGCACTTTAATTTCTGCACCTGTTTCCATGGTTGCCAATTTAGAGGCGTTTGTGGCAGTGTCGCCTTTCAAGCCTGTTTCAGTATAAGTTACTTCCAAAACGATATTCGCAGGTAAATCAACCGACAAAACCATCTCGTCTTTTGCAGAAAAAAGAGTACTAACCATCATACCTTCTTTCATCAAGTCGGCATTGTCAACCATATCCTCTGCAATTGCAAATTGGTCATACGTTTCATTGTTCATGAGGTTCAGCCCCATTTCATCTTTGTAGAGATATTGACAGTCACGGCGCTCAACTTGTACAATATTAATGGTGTGTCCGCTTGGAAAATTGTTTTCCAAAACGCTGCCTTTGGTTACGCTTTTCATTTTGACATAAACAAATGCCGCACCTTTGCCGGGCTTGATATGTTGAAAATCAACTACTTTGAAAATATCATTATTGTGTTCAAAACAAACACCTTTTTTAATGTCGGTGGTAGAAGCCATTTATGATTGAATTTTATTACTGAAAAAATGTCTAAGTTTGTCTTCGTTATTATGACAACGAGCTTGAAAAAGCGGCGCAAAGATATATAGATTTGACAATTTTAAGTCGTTACTTTCAAAAAACTATCTGTCAAAAGGATAATTGCCTTTGGTTTATAAACAAAAGCCTCAATACTGAGGGGGTAAAAACAAAAAATACATGAGTTTTATCAGTTCTAAAATACACGCCTACCGCGCAAAAGTTGATGATATTGTCAGAGATTTACACACTTTGACCCAAGACATTGGGCACGAAGAGCTTGCCAAAACCGTCAATGACCTCCGCGCACGTATATATGAACCTTTCCTTTTTGTCATCGTCGGAGAGGTCAAAGCGGGGAAAAGTAGCTTTATCAATGCCTTATTACAAACGGGGCGTGAAATCTGTAAAGTTGCCCCACAACCCATGACCGACACCATCCAACAAGTCTGTTATGGCGAAACGGAGGAAACGATTGTCATTAATCCTTATTTAAAGAAAATTTTTCAACCCGTTGAAATCCTTCGCGAAATCGCTATTGTTGATACGCCTGGTACAAATGCCATTGTCGCCCATCATCAAGAAATTACAGAGGGGTTCGTGCCAGCTGCCGATTTGATTGTCTTTGTTTTTGAAGCCAAAAACCCCTATCGGCAGTCCGCTTGGGAATTTTTTGATTTTATTCACACCGATTGGCGACGCAAAGTCATTTTCATCATGCAGCAAAAAGACTTGATGGATGCCACCGATTTAGCCGTCAATACTGAGGGGGTCAAAACCGAAGCGAAAAAAAGAGGTTTGGCAGACCCTATCGTTTTTGCCGTTTCAGCAAAAGATGAACAAGAAGACCGATTTGACATCAGCGGTTTCAGCACCGTGCGTGATTTCATTAAGGCGCACGTCACTGGCGGCAAAGCACCCGCGATGAAATTGGCGAACAACTTGGATACTTGCAATAATATCAACGAGCGTATTTTCAATGGTCTAACAACCCGAAAAGAGCAGTTCTCAGCGGATATTGATTTCAGAAAAGACATACGTCAAACACTTGACAATCAAGAAGTTAAGTCAAATAGTTATGTTAAAATGTTAATAGAAAATCTATTAGCGGGCTACGATAAAACGACTTCGAAAACAGAGCAAGACCTAAGCGAAGAGTTGTCTTTTGTTACGCTTATCAAACGCTCAATCATGGGCATTTTTGGTTCATCTGATTCTATAAAAGTGCGATTAGAGGATTTAAAACGGGATTTAGAAACGAATCTAAACAATGAATTAAGAGATAAACTTCAATCAGGTGTGGGCGATGTTGCCGATTCGATTCAGCAAATGGCAAAACTGATTGACTTGAAAATCAAGACTTCTAAAACTATTTTGAAGGACAATCACGAAATTTTTAGCGACATAGCGGATAGACGAGCCAATGTTCTGCGTGATTTGCAAGAGACTTTTTCTAAATTTATGAACCGTTCTGAAAATTTTACGGACGAATCTCTTTTCAAGAATAAAGGCTCGATTGCGCCCAATATTGCTGCGGGTAGCGGCATTGCTATCATCGGCATCATTCTCGCGGCAGTGACAAAAGGAGCAGTATTAGACGTTACAGGCGGCATTTTGACAACCATCGGGCTGCTCTTTGCAGGAGCAACGGCGGTTTTGAAACGGGGTCAAATACTCGAAGCATTCAGAAAAGAAATTGCCAAAGGACGTTTACAATTAGAAGACGAAGTGACAGAAAGGCTGCAAAACTATATCCGCAGCATCAAACACAAAATCGATCTCAATTTTTCTGAATTTGATAACCTACTCGATACGGAAAACAAGCAAATCACAGACCTTGAAGGACGGCATACGGACATCAAAAACCGTGTTTTAATTTTGCAACAGGAGTTGACTAACTAAGGTATTTCCTATGTATAGATAAAAAATAATTAATGTAATTTCATTCGAATGAAAACATGAAACATCCAGAATTTTGTAACATTTAATTTAAAAGGTAAGACCCAGTAATTCCGAAGGAATTAAATATGAATAACCGTAGATGAAATCTACGGTAATGACATGGAAAC
>JAYSQG010000564.1:0-4801 GCA_043721685.1 Saprospiraceae bacterium
GCTGTCTGCTCCTTTACCAGTCAAACCATTCAAATACACTTTGAAAGGACCGCTTGCATACGACAATTGTGCGCCAACCATCTTCTTTTTGGTATCTAAATATTCAGAACCTGGTTTCAAACCATAAGCACCTTTGCTGTCTGTTTGGTTGAAAACACCAATCATACCCGCAAATTTATCGGTGAAAGCGATGTCTACCTTCAAACCTGTGTGGAAAAAGGGACCATTGGTGTAGTTATAAGACATCGAATAGTTTAAATTGTTCGACGCTTCAACTAATTCATAACCTACGAAAGTCATGAAATTACCCGCCGTGAATTTGAGTTTTTCAGTAGGCTTATAAGTAACATATAACTGCTTGATAAAAGAAGAACTACCACTATAAGCATAGTTTGTTTCTTCTGCGCGAGGTCCAAACATCAAATCAGCAACAAACCCGATTTTTCCGTTGTCTTTTGCAACCACAATATTCGCCATACCCAAACCTACACCACCGTTTTGTAGCGTATAAGATGTCTTAGAAGCATTAATTTTATTACTCGTTGCACGATAATAAGCATCTACTTGTCCTGAAATCGTCAACGGTGCTTCTGCTTTTGGAGCAGTATCTTGAGCAAAAAGGTTTGTTGTAAACAAAGTGGCTACTACAGCCATACTTTTGAGAGTGACTTTAATATTCATAATTAATTGGCTTTTAGCTGTGAATTAATGGTGTTCACAAATAAATTTGCGAACAAGACTCCATACTTGTTATGAAAAAAATGTTTGATTATTGGAAAGCAAAAAAGCAAAAAAGCAAAACTGATGCGCATCTCGTTGTGCTTTTTTTGATAGGACAAAGGTGAGATGTTTATTTGGAAAATCCTCTTTGACTTAGTTTGAATTCTAAACTTAATAGCATTATTTCGTTAAATCGTTTTTTACCAATTTTTATTTTTAAAAAACTATTATATGGGAAATAAATATTAAAACCTGCCTGTATCATCATTGAGATTTTTTTTGCAATTTTGTTACTCAAATGAGGAAAACAAGACAATTTTATATTTTTTGAGAGCAAAACTTATAGCAAAACAGCAATCAAACTAATAAAACAGCACAACTTTATGAGAAAACGTACCCTCCCCGTATGTGTTTTGATTATGTATTGTCAAATCACATACACTCAAATTCCTACAGATTCACTCGTTTACAGTTTTCAAGATGCCATTGAAAATGCCGTTTCAACCAACGATGATGCGTCTTTTGACTATGATACCGAGTTTGAACACCTCGCTGACTTCATAAGGCACCCCCTCAGTATAAACCGCGCAGCGGCTACTCAATTTGAACAATTACGCCTTTTGTCGGCTGAACAAATAGCCGCTATCATCACGCATCGCGAAAAATATGGACGTTATATATCACTACTTGAACTTCAAAGCGTCCTTGATTTAGCAACCATTCACAAAATCCTCCCTTTCATTACCGTAGAAAACGCGCTCGATGATTATTTTATGCCCCTAAAAGATTGGTTCAGAAAAGGTAAAAATGACGTTTTCCTGCGTTGGGAACATCGGCTTGAACGTGCCGAAGGCTTTAAACGTGCCGATACTGAGGGGGGCTATCTCGGCGATGCAAACCGCATTTATACCCGCTACCGTTATTCATTTGGCAGCCGATTGAGTTATGGTTTTACTTTAGAAAAAGATGCAGGTGAGCCGTTTGGAAAATCTGCATTTGACTTCGCCAGTTTTCACTTTAGAATATCAAATGTTCATAAAATATTCAAAACCATCATTTTAGGCGACTATTCCGTTTCATTGGGAGAGGGTTTGATACATCAAAATGGCTTTGCTTTGGGTAAAAGTTCATTGGTGATGAGCGTTGAGAAAAACAATCAGCCTTTGCGACAATATACATCGTCGAATGAAATCAACTTCCTACGTGGTGCAGCTTTTCAAGCCAAAATTAACCAAAATACTGAGGGGGTCTTTTTTATTTCAAAACGACAACGCGATGCCAATTTTTTAGATACTTTGGACAATGAAGCTATTTTCAGTGCTTTACAAGTTACAGGTATGCACCGAACGGCAACAGAACGTGCCGACCGAAACGCAATCGGGCTTTTCACCGTAGGTGGCAGTTTGAAAAAAACGATGAAAACAGGTTCTATTGCATTGAATACCGTTTTTAATCACTTCGACGGACGTTTAGAACCACGTGATGAACCGTATAATCAATATGCTTTTAAAGGAAAAAGCCTTTTGAATATTTCAACCGATTATAAAAAGACGTATAAAAACTTTCATGCCTTTGGCGAAACAGCTATGAGTAACAATGGCGGTTTTGCAACGCTGAACGGCTTACTCATTGGTTTAGATAAACGTTTGTCTATCAGTATTTTGCAACGTTTTTTTTCATTAAAATATCAAACGCTACAAGCACAGCCGTTTTCGGAATCGAGCCGTCCACAAGATGAAAAAGGGATTTATTTAGGTATGGAATACAAACCCAATCGGTCATGGACAGTAAGTGGATATGCCGATTTTTGGCAACATCAGTGGTGGCGTTTTAGGGTTGACGCATCGTCTCATGGTCAGGAGTTTTTGGGGAAAATACAGTATCGCCGCCGCAATACGGAGGGGTATCTACAAGTGCGCATGAAAACAAAACAACAGAATAAAACGGATAGACCCGCCTCTGAAAAAACAAATACTGTCGTGGACAAAACACGGGCGCAAATCCGTCTGCATTTCAACAACCGTTTGTCAAAAAATTTGGAACTGAGAAACCGCGTGGAATGGGCGTTTTTTGAAGATGATAAAGGCTTGAAAAAAGGTTTCGTGGTTTGGCAGGATGCGGTTATTTCTCTCAACAATTTGCCTATTGAATCGCCTAAAATCGAATCTATACTGAGGGGTCTAAAATTAACAACTCGTCTCGCTTTTTTTGATACAAAAGACTATGACACAGCCATTTATGGATTTGAAAACGATGTGCAATACAGCTTTACAGTGCTACCATACTACTATCGCGGCACTCGTTTTTATGTCAATGCCAGTTATAAATTTTCAAAAAATGGGTATCTCGAAACACGTTTTGCAAGGACTCGTTTGGTCAATCAAAACAGTTTTGGGGGTGGGTTCGACAAAATAGAAGGCAATACGAGGACTGATGTGAAGGTGCAGTTGCGGTTTAGTTTTTAAAAAAGTGCTGTTTTACTGAGGGGGAGCTTTTGATTTCAATTTGCCAACAAACTGGTTTTAAAAATCTTAACAGCTATTGCCAACAAAATAACACCCATAAACTTTCTTATAACCAATAAACCACCTTTCCCTAAAAGCCGTTCAACTGGATTCAAAAGTCGAATAACAAGATAAATAAACCCTAAATTGAGCAAAATCCCTATGAGAATCGTCCAATCGTCAAACTGCGTTTTCAAAGACATAATAGTTGTCAATGTCCCTGAACCTGCCACTAATGGGAATGCAACAGGCACAATACTACCCGTTTTGCCTTCCAGTTCTGCCTTGAAAATGTCAATACCTAATGTCATTTCAAGCCCCATGATGAATATCAAAATAGAACCTGCCAAAGCAAATGAAGGCAAATCAACGCCCAAAACGCCCAGAAATCGGTCTCCAAAATAAAGAAATAGAATCATCAATACACCCGACACGAGGGCGGCTTTCCATGCTTCAATTTCACCTATTTTTTCGCGCAGCGAAATCAAAATAGGAATATTGCCCAACATATCTATGATGGCAAACAATGTGAAAGTAACGGTAATGATGTGGTCGAAATTCATTTCATAAATGGTTAATGGTAATTTTTTTTTGCCCTGCTGAACGCAGTGAAAGCATCTGTATTTAAAGATTATTCAGACACTTTCACAGCGTTCAGCAGGGCAAAAAAAATGACTATGGTTTATTTCAAACGTGCTAAAACCGTTTGATTGCCTTTTGAAATTTCATCAATACTGACTAAAATTTCTGCATCAAGTGGTAAAAACACATCTACACGAGAGCCAAATTTGATGAAACCCATATCTTTTCCTTGCCAAACTTGGTCGCCTTCTTTGACATAAGCCCGGATGCGTCGAGCGACTGCCCCAGCGATTTGACGGAACAAAATCTGATGTTTGCCGCTGTCAATAACCGTCGTTGTGCGTTCATTTTCAGTTGAACTTTTCGGATGCCACGCCACGAGGTATTTGCCTTCGTGGTAGCGAAAATACTTAACGATGCCGCTAATCGGGTTGCGATTGACGTGTACATTGAGCGGTGACATAAAAATAGAGACTTGAATGCGGCGATCGTGAAAATACTCGTCTTCATTCGTTTCTTCGATGACGACAATTTTGCCGTCAGCGGGTGCATAAACGAGTTTATCGTTCAAAAGGGGAATTTCGCGCTTGGGATTTCTAAAAAACTGAACGACCAATACGAAAAAAATGAGTGAAGCGAATAAGGTAAAACCCAAAACATAAGGATGAGCCAACCACATCACGATGCCATTGATGACTGCCAACACACAGAACACGCCACCAATCATTAAATAACCTTCTTTGTGAATACGTAACATAGAATCTTAATTGTCAATGATTTATATAAATAATTTTTCGTTTTTAGTTTTGAAGTGCAAAAATACTTTAATTAAATGTGAGTTATATAAGGAGTTGGTTTATTTTTCACTTTTACCAAATGAAAACATGAATCATTCCGAATTTTGTAACATTTAATTTAAAAGGTAAGACCCAGTAATTCCGAAGGAATTAAATATGAATAACCGTAGATGAAATCTACGGTAATGACATGGAAAC
>JAYSQG010000565.1:0-4258 GCA_043721685.1 Saprospiraceae bacterium
ACTTCCATATTCAACAGTGCACCCAATTTTTCGACTTTTGAACTGATATGACCTATACCAACCGCACAATGATGCGCGGGACCATGACTGTTCCATTCATTCACAAATTGTCTTGCGCCAATCGGAAATTTATAACGGCTATTTGTATTGCCAATTTTTAAAATGGGTCCTGCAACAGATTCGCCTTCGGCAACTAAAAGCATCAATCTGCCTTTTTTCTCAACGACGGACAGCAGCGTAACGGGCCCATTTTTGACACTCATTTCTACTGAAACGCCTTTGCCTACTTTGCCATGATAGACTTTCAACGGGCGTACTTTGATTTTACCCTCAGCAATAGCAATGTGTCCAGGTCCATCATGCCCCATTAAAATGACATCATCTTTGAAATCCATGGCGTAATATTCTGTAAAAGAGCCGCCTGCCCCAAAGCTGTCCATAATTTTCATGGCTTGAGCATTTTTAATTTCATACTCACCTGCAACTGGAATGCCATAAGCGGTCAAAAGCGAATTACCGAGAATGATAGAGGCAATAGCTTCCTCATTTTCAACATTTCCAGTACCTTTATAATAATACGCCAATGAGCCTAATTGATGTTTTTTGACCAATTTATCTAAGGCAACAGATGTTTTAGCCGCGCTTTCTAAATCTTCAAGTGGACAATCATCTTGAATATCGAAGGTTTCATAAAACAATTTCAAGCGATTTTTTACCTCCACCGCAGTAATTTCATGCCTTAAAGTCGCTAATTCTTCAACTTCTAAGTGTTCTATATGCCCGCCAAAATGGGCATATTGTAATGTTAGATCGGAGTAAATATCCAACATACCATTGTAATAATGCCCCATACAGCCCAAGCGATTATAAGCCATAATATGTTTTACTTTTGCCGCTTCTAACCATTCCGCTACTTCATTCCAACATTCAGGGTCATCTTGAAGCATACCCGTTATTTGGTGAAATTTGATACCCACCCGATTAAAAACATTCGCGATTTCAGGTACAGCACAAGCGGAACAATACGCTAACCATTCACCTGTCATACGGGTACGGTCGGTTATTTTATTAAAACGATCATAATCAATAGCCGCTTCGGGTGCGAGGTTGAGGATGATCACAGGCACATTTGCTCTTTGCACCACAGGCAAAACGGTTGAAGATAAAGCGTAAGTCGTGACATAGAGGAAAATTATATCCACATCTTCTATTTTAAATAGCTTTCCTGCGGCAAAGGCTTTGTCAGTGTTATCTACCAAACCTGCGTTGATGACTGTTGAGGTACAAAACTCTGATTCTTCGGGGAAGAGAGCTGTTGTGGAAAGTTTTTTTTCCACTAAATTCAGATAACCATCTAAGCGTTCTTTCAAACCTTCAAATTGCGCCCAATAAGCATCTAAACCAACAGCGAATAAGCCTATTTTTAAATCGTAATTATTTATCATGTTATAAATTGCTCCTTTTCTGAAAGAAATTTTATTTGTGCGATTATTGTTTTTTCATCAAACGTACAGGTCCCAATAAGCCCGAAGGTAAAATCGTCCACTCTAGTTTTATGGTAATATTGGTTTTTGTAAACCGTTCACTTTGCGGTTTGCCTCTATCGCCGATTAAGCGATTTCGCCAAGTATTGACCACTTCAACTTCTAATTGATTGTTCTTTTTCTTTAAAATGCCGCTCACATTGACCCGATAAGGCGGACACCAAACGATGCCTAAATCTTTGCCATTCAATGTTATACGTGCGATGCCAATGTCTTTTATGTCACCTAAATCCAATGACAAGTCGCCTTTTGTGTTTTTAACATTGAAAGTTGTTGTGTAAACAGCTTTGCCCGAATAATATTTTATGCCTTCTTCAGGTCGGTCTGTCCAGCTTTGTAATTTATCCATTTTTATGGTTGTGCCACCCCATTTTGGGTCGAAAACGACTGTCCAAGGTGATTTCAAGGTATCAATTGCTTGAAAATTGACAAAATTTGCTTGTTTTACTGAGGGGGTACTTGCAAGCGATTTTCTGAAAATTACGAATATTGAACCAAATGGATTGAAAGAAAGTGGCACATAAGTCTGTCCATTTTTTTGAACAAACGAAGTGGCTGGACGAATTTCTCCAGTGACTGCATCCCACAATTCAGGTTGTTTATCTATGATTCTAAAAGCGGCGGTAACGGTTGTCGCTTCCCTGTTTTGGCTACTGATAAAATAATAATCGGCATCTGGTAGTTCTCTGTGCAAGTAATCATAGCTTGTATTTTGCTGTTTTTCTGAAAAAATACAATCGGGTTTGACCCCCTCAGTATTGAGTACTTCTGTAGCGGTTTTTCCCCAAATCATACGTCCTTTTCCTGTTTTTTGTTCGCCAACTATTGTTTCGGAATTGCCCCAAAGTTGTGTATTTATCGCTTCTCGTTCTTTTTCAGCGTTTGGAAAACCGACCAAACTGGCGGTTGAATAAGGCTTTAAACCAATAACCGTTGCCCCCTCAGTAATTAAGGCTTGTACTTTTTTCAAAGCAGCCAATGACAATATTTTATGATTTGGCAAAGCCAAAACACGGTATGAAACACCATGCGGCAGCATGATTTTACCATCTTTTACACTCAAATCCAACAATCGGTCTTCATTTATAATATCATAATCATAGTCGGGCAATGCACCTGCGGGGTCGTCTTCTTTGTAGCGTCCGAGATTTGGGATATGGTCGCCGTAATAATACAACACATCAGCTACGGCAGTGCCTTGCTGCATCAAATATTGGGTTCGGGTCAAATATTGTATAAAACCCGTCGAATAATCCCACCAAGTTACATTGGGATTGAAATGCGTACCTGCAAAATATTCCTGCCCGGGCAAACCCATTTCTTTGGGCGAACAAGTGAAAGTGTGTAAATAAACAAGGTTCAAACCTGCACAAAATTCATGATCGGCACTCGGTTTCATATTTGACCATATCGTATCGTTCCAATGAGGTCCAATGGTTGTAAATGATTCAGCACCAACGAGTTTCACATTGAAAATCTTTGCCGCACTTGCCGCTTGTTTTACAAAAAAACGGTCAATATGTTTTGAACGATGTGGCGAAGGTGACCAAAATTCTGACATCATAATATCTGAATGGCTGTAATTTTTTAAACCATCAAAAGGTCCTGCATGAGGTCCAGCGGATTCAGGTTGTATACCAATGCCATATTTTTTTGAGCGCGCTGCAAAAACGCGGTAGTGATTGTCTGAAATGCAATCGCTTATGGTTTTTCTAAAATCGGATAGAAAACGGTTAGTAATATCTCTGTTTTCGATGATTTTTCCTGCTAAAATGGGCAAATAAGGCGTTGGGTCATAACCTCTGCGTTTGATAAATTCCTTTTCAAAACCGTCTGTCCAATTCAAGCCACCTGCTTCAAAGCTGTCAGTTTGCAAATAACGGAGCGTTTTTCCTGCCATATCTCCAATCATTTTCAACAGTGGCTCAACGTGTGTATCCCAATAACGATTGAAATGTTTTTCGCTCATATAATCCAAAACCAGACCTTGCCATTTGCCACTTGACGTGGAAACATGCGATTCTGTTGGCGTATAACCCATGCGCAGAATAATCCAATCGCCTTCGGGTGCGTCCCACGCCAAAATACCGTTTTTATACTGAGGGGTCAAGTTGATGACTTGATTCAATACTGCATCTTCTTCGCCTGCGGTTGCCGTCGTATCTGTCAAAAGCGGACGGGTTTCGGGCACAGACCAACCGACTTCACGCGTTGCAGCTTTGTTTTCAAAATCACGAATCGGTTTTCGATTGGTCAATTTTTTATCAGGAATAGCCAAAACAACGAGGTCTTTGTAGTAGTTATCCCGAATTTTGGGCATGGGTAAAGCGATACTGAGGGGGCTGCCACCGTGTATTTTCATTTCAGAAAAAACCGTTTGTTTAGCTGCTTCTGCGGGTGACACATCAGGTCCGCCCAAATTCCAACCGCTTTGAATGCTCAAAGACATGACTAAATCTAAACGATTTGCTTCCTTTATGGCATGAACATACAATTCACGCCAAGCATCAGAACCCCAAAGTGGTCCTTCGGGAATGTCGCCGTTGCCGCGCTGATTGTGTCCACCAGCATCAAAAATGCACGCCCCACTAAAGCCTTTTGCTTTCATTTCATTCAAATCGCGTGTAATCGCTTCTTTGGTGACATTGCCATTGAGCCACCACCACCAACAACGGATGCCATACTGAGGGGGTGGATTTTGAAAGGTTTTTTCG